>NZ_WXWS01000671.1:0-8052 GCF_009904715.1 Vibrio sp. V42_P2S4T144
CCTGAGGAATATATAAATTTGCGGATTTTATAAATCAAACCAAACAAAAAATAAAAAGAGCGGCTCTGTGGCCACTCTCTTTTATTGTATTTATTCGCCTATTTGACACAGGGAAAGGCCAACTACATGGCTTGTTCGGAAATCAAGTTATGTTTATTAAGTAGTCGATACATGGTTGCACGCGAAACTCCGAGCTCTTTCGCCGCATTTGAAACTTGACCAGAATGAGATTCCAAAACAACCAGCAACGCATCACGTTCACTCTTCTCTCGGATTGATTTCAAGCTGCGCTTTGAGTCATTACGTTGAGGTAAATCTAAGTGATGCTCTTCAATCATTACGCTGTCGGACATTAATACCGCTCGCTTCACTTGGTTCATCAGCTCACGCACATTTCCAGGCCAGAAATAACGTGTCAGTGCCTTGAATGCATCCTCAGAAAAGCTTTTTGCTTGCGAGTTGTACTCTTTTGAGAACTCTTGTAAGTAGAAACGAGCCAGCAATGCGATGTCACTCGCACGTTCTTTCAAGCTAGGGACATTGATGCGCAGAACGTTGATGTAATGGTAAAGTTCTTCATTGAAGTCACCGTCAATCAAAGCTTTTTCAACATCTGACGAGTTAGCAGCAAGAATGCGTACGTTAACCGCTTTTACGCCATCTTTGGTATCAATGGTGCCTTCTTGCAAGAATCTCAGCAGATTCATTTGCTGCTCTTTTGAAATGGTAAGAATGTCATTAAACAACACGGTGCCACCATCTGCTTGTTCAAGCAGGCATGCTTCCATATCTTCATCAGCGTTAATACCAAATACTTCAGCTTGGAAACGTTGTTCATTGAGTGCGCGACAGTTAATTGCCATAAACGGTTTATGAGAGCGTGAAGAGACTTTATGGATGGCCCTAGCAACCGCCTCTTTACCAGTCCCACTTTCCCCAGAAATCAGAATGCTGACGTCCGTTGGACCAATGCGCTTCACTTGATCGCGTAAACGTTTCATCGGGATAGATTCACCGATCAGACCCATATCTAAACTGCTACCAAAACTAGGCCAAACTTTTTTCTCCAACTTAAGCATGCCAAGCTGGTGACCTATTGTGCTTAATAACTGTGCATCTGGGATCGGCGCTGTGAAAAAATCGATACAAAAGTTAACAATGAACTGGCATATGGTGTCAGTGCCAAGCTGAGATTCACGAATAAACGCTAACCAACGTACGTGTTTGTGAGAGCTGACTAAGTTCGCCAAGCCATTCAAGCTGAACTCGTCATGGCTGAGATCAACAATACCGATACATGGACCAATATCTTCTAACAGCGTATTAGCTTTGCGTAAGTCACCTACTTGATGACACTTCCAGCCCACTTGCTCCAGTACCGATAACCAAGGCTCATAAGTACCGCCAACTACCACAAGCGATCCCGGGATGGAATCCATCTTAAACTGCCCAGCCATTCTCTAACCCTTTTTCATTGTTAATAGAAATTTTGTGCCACAAACTTATCTTTGCGAGCGGGTAACATTATCGAGACTCCGCCCCCTCACGTCTGTCTCAGTATTAAGACTATGCAATAGATTGAGATTTGGCGAATGTTTATTTGCATATCCCATTAAAAGGCAAGTGCAACAACTTGAATTACCTTAACTAAAAGGCAAAAAAAAACCACCCGAAGGTGGTTTTTTTACTCATCCTATCGAATTACGCTTGCGGGCGCATTGCAGGGAATAAGATCACGTCACGGATAGTGTGCGTGTTAGTCAGTAGCATAACCAAACGGTCGATACCGATACCTTGGCCTGCTGTTGGCGGTAGGCCGTGCTCTAGAGCAGTGATGTAGTCTGCATCGTAGAACATTGCTTCGTCGTCACCAGACTCTTTCGCTTCAACCTGTGCTTTAAAGCGTGCATCTTGGTCTTCAGCATCGTTAAGCTCTGAGAAACCGTTCGCTACTTCACGGCCACCGATAAAGAACTCAAAGCGGTCTGTAAAGAACGGGTTATCATCGCTACGACGAGCCAACGGAGAAATATCTGCTGGGTAACCAGTGATGAACGTAGGCTGCATTAGCTTAGGTTCTGCTGTTTCACCAAAGATCTCTTCAAGAAGCTGACCGCATGTCCAGAAAGGTTCTACTTCAACGTGAACAGATTTCGCGATAGAAACCATTAGATCACGGTTTTGTAGGTCTTCTTCTGTTAGCGCTTGGATTTGCGCGTGGTCTGGGTTGTAGTGCTTGATTGCTTCGAACATGCTCATACGAGTGTAAGTACCACCAAACTCAACCGTTTCATCACCGTAAGGCATTGACGTTGAACCTAGAACTTCTTGCGCCACTGAGCTTAGTAGTTCTTCAGTTAGGTCCATCAGATCTTTGTAGTCTGCGTACGCCATGTAGAATTCCATCATTGTGAATTCTGGGTTGTGGCGTGGAGAAAGGCCTTCGTTACGGAAGTTACGGTTGATTTCGAATACGCGATCAAAACCACCAACAACTAGACGCTTCAGGTATAGCTCTGGCGCGATACGTAGGTACATTGGCATGTCTAGTGCGTTGTGGTGCGTGATGAATGGACGCGCACTCGCACCGCCAGGGATAACGTGCATCATTGGCGTTTCAACTTCCATGAACTGCTTAGAGATCATGAAGTTGCGGATTGCAGACATTACTTTAGAACGTACTACGAACGCTTGACGAGAGTCTTCGTTAACGATCAGGTCAACGTAACGTTGGCGGTAACGCATCTCTTGGTCAGTTAGACCGTGGAACTTTTCTGGAAGTGGACGTAGTGCTTTGGTTAGCAACTCGTACTCTTCCATGTTCACGTATAGGTCACCCTTACCAGACTTATGAAGTGCACCTTTAACACCGATGATGTCACCGATATCTAGACCTTGGTATTTTTCTTTAAGTACTTTTTGAACCGCTTTGTCAGCATAAGCTTGGATACGGCCAGAAGTTTCTTGAATTACCAAGAATGGACCACGTTTAGCCATGATACGGCCAGCGATTGCTACTACGTGGTTAAGCTCTTCTAGCTCTTCCTTCGTCTTTTCACCGAACTCTTTCTGAAGGTCGCCCGCTAGTGCGTCACGACGGAAGTCGTTTGGATGGCCGTTCGCTTTGCAGCTCTTTCGGATTGCATCCAGTTTAGCGCGGCGTTCAGCAATCAGCTTATTTTCTTCTAGTACAGTTTCGTTTTGAACAGCATCAGTCATTTTCGATGTATCCTGTTTTTGTCGGTGAAAAGCTTTATAGACCTGATTTCAGGCTAGCTTCAATAAATTTGTCCAGATCGCCATCAAGAACCGCTTGAGTATTACGGTTTTCAATGCCCGTACGGAGGTCCTTAATACGTGAGTCATCCAATACGTAAGAACGGATCTGGCTACCCCAGCCAATGTCAGACTTAGCGTCTTCATTAGCTTGTTTTTCCGCATTTTGCTTTTGCAATTCAAGCTCAAATAGCTTCGCTCGAAGCTGTTTCATTGCCTGATCTTTGTTCTTATGTTGAGAACGGTCATTCTGACACTGAACCACTGTGTTCGTAGGTACGTGCGTAATACGTACCGCAGATTCTGTGGTGTTTACGTGCTGACCACCTGCGCCTGACGCACGGTAAACGTCAATACGTAGGTCGGAAGGATTAATGTCGATGTCGATGTTTTCATCAATCTCTGGATAGATGAACGCAGAAGCAAATGACGTATGGCGACGACCGCCTGAATCGAACGGAGATTTACGAACAAGACGATGGACGCCCGTTTCAGTGCGTAACCAACCGTACGCATACTCACCAGAGATGCGAACTGTTGCCGACTTAAGACCCGCGACTTCACCTTCAGAGACTTCAATCACTTCAGCTTTGAAGCCCTTCGCTTCTGCCCAACGTAGGTACATACGCAGCAGCATGTTAGTCCAGTCTTGTGCTTCTGTACCACCAGAACCTGCTTGCAAATCGATGTAACAATCAGAGCTATCGTGGTCGCCAGAGAACATACGACGGAATTCAAGCTTTTCTAGCTTCTCTTCCAACTCAGCAAGTTCTGGTTCAATTTCGTCAAATGTTTCTTGATCTTCTTCTTCTACAGCCAGCTCAAGAAGACCTTCTACATCTTCCACACCTTGCTCTAGTTGATCAATGGTTTCAACAACCGCTTCTAGTGATGCACGCTCTTTACCCAGTGCTTGCGCACGCTCAGGTTCGTTCCATACATCTGGTTGTTCAAGTTCTGCGTTGACTTCTTCTAGACGCTCTTTCTTCGCGTCATAGTCAAAGATACCCCCTCAGGACATTTGTGCGCTGAGACACGTCCTGCAGACGGTTTTTAATTGGATTGATTTCAAACATGTTTACTCAACATTTTAGAATAGAATTTAACCGAGAAATTCTACTGAAAAATGTGACCGAGATACAGGAAAATTTCGGATGAGAAATCAGATTGCGGTGAGAGAGAGCACGGTCATAAAATTTTACGCCCACTTAGGGGCAACCGTACTCTATAAGAAAGGTTAATCTAGGTATTACTTAGCTTCGATATGGTCGATCATCAATTGCAATGATTGATTACCACGAAATTCATTCACATCCAGCTTATACGCGAGACGTACTGTTTTAACCGATGCATCTGGCCATCGGCGTAGATCAACATTGAATGCAATGCCGTCGATCATCACATTGGTAGGGTGACCTTTATAAAGCGGCTCTAACATCAATTTAAGATGCTTCTCACCCACCAGCTTTTGATGCAGTACTTTAAACTCACCATCAAAGATTGGTTCAGGGAAGGCTTGTCCAAAAGGGCCACCCGATCGCAGCTGTTCAGCAACATGCATAGAGAACTCTTCCGGCTTAAGTTCACCATCTGACATGATCACGCCTTTTAGCGCCGCTTCATCGAGTTCCTTTTTTACCACTTCATCAAACAAACGACTGAAACGCTCAAAATCCTGCTCTTTAATCGTTAAGCCTGCTGCCATGGCGTGTCCACCAAACTTGATGATCAAACCCGGGTTTTGTGTGTCGATGAAATCCAACGCATCGCGCATGTGTAGCCCCGGAATAGAACGACACGAGCCTTTAATCGTCCCTTCTCCGCCATCAGCAAATGCAATGACTGGACGGTGAAACTTCTCTTTAATGCGCGAAGCCAAAATACCAATCACACCTTGGTGCCAATCACGCTGGAATAAGGCTAAGCCATAAGGAAGCTCATTGCCTTCACCAAACTGAAGGCGCTCACAGAAAGCCATCGCTTCTTGCTTCATGCCTTCTTCAATCTCTTTACGTGTTTGGTTCAAGCCATCCAATTCACTTGCCATGCGACGAGCAGCGTGGATGTTGTTACACATCAATAGTTCAACACCGAAAGACATGTCATCAAGACGACCTGCAGCGTTAATACGTGGACCTAAAGCAAAGCCAAAGTCAGACGCAACTAAACGACGCGCATCGCGCTTCGCGACCTCAATTAATGCTTGGATGCCGGGACGCGCTTTGCCAGCACGAATACGTTGCAAGCCTTGGTGTACAAGAATGCGGTTGTTTTCATCCAATGGAACGACGTCGGCGACGGTACCCAGTGCAACAAGGTCAATCAGTTCCATCAATTTGGGCTCTTGCATCCCCTGTTCTGCAAACCAATTGTGTTTTCGCATATGAACGCATAGTGCCATCATGAGATAAAACGCGACCCCTACACCCGCAAGCGCTTTAGATGGAAAGCTACAGCTCTCAAGGTTTGGGTTCACCATTGCATCCACATCAGGCAACACTTGTCCTGGCAAGTGGTGATCGGTAACAAGCACAGTAATGCCATTTTCTTTTGCGTAACGCACGCCTTCGATTGATGAGACGCCGTTATCCACCGTCATGATCATCTCAGCGCCAAGCTCTAAGGCTTGGTCAACGACTTCTGGGCTTAACCCATAACCGTCTTCAAAACGATTTGGCACTAGGTAATCCACATTGTGACTACCAAGCATACGCAGCGCGAGCACTGATAATGCTGAGCTTGTCGCGCCATCAGCGTCAAAATCACCGACAACGATGATGCGTTTTTGTTCTTTTATCGCCTGAAACAAAAGATCGACAGCTTGCTCAATCCCCCCGAGTTTTTGATATGAATGCAACCCACGGGCCGACGTTTCTAATTGTGAAAGATCCGTTATCCCACGGTTGATGTAGATACGTTTAAGAATCGGAGGAATGGAATCAGGAAGAAGGGAAAGATCAGGTTCAGGACGTCGTTGAATTTCTATCATGCTTAAAAGAGCCGACAACTTTGCCGGCTCTGCTCCTAATGGATTATAGTTGCTTTAAACGTTTCAATAGCTCTGCAGGTGGTAGGTAGCCACCAACCATTTCGCCATTCGGTAAGAAGATTGCTGGCGTACCAGAAATACCCAATTGGCGACCTAGATTGTAATGTGCCTGGATGGTTTCTTTACACTGTTTCAAGTCTTTCGCAGGGTTATCAAATGTACGATTCACTTTCGCGTTGTGCATTGCCGACGCCGGATCTTCAGCACACCAAATCGTTGCCATTTGCTCCGCTACAGGGCCAGTTGCACCTTGGCGAGGGTAAGCCATGTAACGCACTGTAATACCTAGATCATTATAGCCTTGCATTTGGCTATGCAGACGCACACAGTAACCACAGGTGATATCGGTGAATACGGTCACAACGTACTTTTCATCGTCGGCTTTGTATTCGATCATGCTATCGGAGAACTGCGCAATTTTCTCGGCGTTAAGCGGCGCTTGACGCTCTGCTATGACATCTTTGTAACTGCCATCATCATTAATGGCATAAAGCGTACCGGCGATAAAATGGCTACCATCATTTGAAGCAAACAGGATCCCGCCATTGGTTTGAATTTCCAATAAGCCAGCGACGTCTGATGGTTGAATATCAACGATAGATAAACCAAGCTTTGAGAACTTAGTTTTTAATGCTGCTTCATCAAAGCCGCTTTGTGCAGCTGGCGCCACTTGTTGCGCAGGAGTCTCCGTTTGAGCCTGACTTTCTTCTGCACCACAAGCGGTAACAAAAAATGGTAAAGTCAGCAGAGTTAGTCGGCGTAATACGCTCATGAAATTCACCTTAATGTAAAATCGTTTTTCCAAGAGGACATGGATGAATCTAACCATTGTTATGCTCTTGGGTGGTGTTGACTGTGGATCTGCTTCAATCGTTCAGTCGCCACGTGAGTATAAATTTGCGTGGTCGATAAGTCACTATGTCCTAAAAGCATCTGTACGACCCTGAGATCTGCGCCATAGTTCAATAAATGCGTGGCAAAGGCATGACGCAGTACGTGCGGCGACAGCTGATCAGTATCAATCCCTGCTATCAAAGCATAGTATTTAATACGGTGCCAAAACGTCTGACGAGTCATCTGTCTTGCGCGTTTACTAGGAAAAACAATATCAGATGATGTATCACCAAGTAACGCAGGGCGCCCTTGTTGAATGAACGTCTCGATCCAATCGACCGCGTTTTCCCCCATAGGAACCAGGCGTTCTTTACCACCTTTACCAGTCACGCGCACCACCCCTTGGCGCAAGCTAACATTTTCCATGGTCAAACTGACGAGCTCTGTCACACGCAACCCTGTCGCGTAGAGTAGCTCTAGCATCGCTTTATCGCGCAATTCTATAGGGTCATTCGGGTCTGGCGCTTCGAGCAACGCGTCCACTTGCTCTTCACTAATATCTTTGGGTAAACGTTGTGGCAGTTTAGGACTAACCAAAAGCGCACTCGGGTCATCAGCACGCACCTTCTCACGATGCAGGTATTGAAATAAACGGCGAATCGCCGACAACATACGCGCACGAGACGTCTGTTTGTAATCTAAATCTACAAGGTGGCTTTGATATTCTTGCAAGCCAGACAAACTGATAAAATCAAGACGGTATCGATGTTTTTCCATCCACACGAGCAGCTTCATTAAATCGTTTCGGTAGGAAGCCAACGTGTTCTCTGATAGGCCACGCTCCATCCACATCGCATCTAAGAATTGCTCAACAAGCGAAAAATCTTGTTGAT
>NZ_WXWS01000599.1:0-8035 GCF_009904715.1 Vibrio sp. V42_P2S4T144
ATTGTTCCTTGTTCATTTCTTTCCAGGCAAAATCTTCAATACGTTCATCTGCAATGTAAAACAGCTTGGTACTCGCGGGTACTTCAGCATCTAAATCTGGGTTGAGTTGAATACCATCGCCAATATCAAAAGCAATCAGCGTGGCATGATGGCGTCTTTTGAGAAAAACGAAGAGATTCTCAATAGTGGTGGCAGACTGCCCCTCAGGATAAATAACTGAGTATTGCGTCATACCTCGTGTTGAAGCCAAAAGCTCCTGATGAAGCGCACTTGAGCCCGGGTCAACCGCCGCTTTTGCCAACATTTCTGCGCCAACAGCAGGTATGCATTCCGCTTTCGGGCAATGCTGACTTAGAAGTCGGCCTAGCGCTTCATCTTTAAAGTAAGCGACCAAATGAGCGGAAGGGTTTACAGATGCGCAGTATAGAGCGGCTGACAAGGTAATGTCGTCCGAGAGATTATCCACAATAATGCAAGCGGCTTCGGCAATATTGGCGTTTTTCATCTCTTGCGAATCGGTATAACTGGTCACTTTGATAAAACTGATTTCGCCAGGTAACGGGTTCTCGATTTCTGAACGGCTGCATAAAACAATCGGGCGCTTTCCCTCTTCTTCATGTTGTAACATGCGAATAAGGTGCATCGTTCTCGATCCATTCCAGCCCAACAATACAATATGGTTTTCCACTCTTACTCTCCGTTTTCCTAAAATACCCGCTCGCCAATAGTCCATCGCTGCTCCAGCGACACGCCCCAATAATGCGGCGAATAAGCTCAAACCGCCGGGGATTACAAATAGTACGACAACCCATTTACCCATATCTGTTACTGGAGAATGGTCGCCATAACCCACCGTACTCGCCGTAACCATGAGGTAATAGATAAAGTTAGCGAAACTGTCTGTTAATGCTGTTTCACCAGCGAGAACCAGCAGCCACCATGAAAGGCTCACATATAAGCCACTAAAGATGAGAAGGCTTCGGTTGCTCAATTTAAAAAGGTGGGAACTAAGCCACTTTTTAACTACTAACCACACCGCCATAAATTTATGACCTCGATATTCATTGATTGCATCAATAGTAACTCATTGATAGTAAGACACAAAAAAACCAGCCATATTCGGCTGGTTTTTGAGATTTACTTTCAGTTACGCCTACTTTTTAAGCATTACCTTTCACTTGCATATTTAGCTGCTCAGCAAAATCTAGCATGCGGTTCAGTGGGATAAGTGATTTCACACGTAGCGCTTCATCAACAAAAATTTCGTGCTCTTCACCACCTTCACTAAGCGCTTTCTCAATTGCTTTCAAACCGTTCATTGCCATCCAAGGACAGTGTGCACAGCTGCGACATGTTGCGCCTGCACCTGCGGTTGGCGCTTCGATAAGTTCTTTCTCTGGCACAAGTTGCTGCATTTTAAAGAAAATGCCTTTGTCTGTCGCAACGATCATTTGTTTGTGAGGAAGCTCTTTCGCTGCTTTGATCAGCTGACTCGTTGATCCAACGGCATCGGCAAGTTCTACGACGCTTGCTGGTGACTCAGGGTGAACCAAAATAGCCGCATCTGGATACACGCTCTTCATTTTTCGTAGCGCATCAGCAGAGAACTCATCATGAACCACACACTCACCCTGCCAAAGCAGCATATCTGCGCCAGTTTTGTTAGCGATGTACGATCCTAGGTGACGGTCTGGTCCCCAAATAATTGGCTTATCTTCAGCGTCTAAGTGTTCCACGATTTCAAGCGCAATACTCGATGTAACGACCCAGTCGGCACGGGCTTTAACCGCTGCTGAGGTGTTTGCGTAAACTACAACCGTATGATCAGGGTGAGCATCACAAAACTCGCTGAACTTATCCGCAGGACAGCCAAGGTCGAGCGAACATTCCGCTTCCAACGTTGGCATTAGAATGCGCTTTTCTGGTGTCAGAATTTTGGCCGACTCGCCCATAAAGCGAACACCACCAATAATCAATGTACTTGCAGGGTGACGATTACCAAACTTCGCCATTTCCAACGAGTCACCAACAAACCCGCCAGTGTCTTCAGCTAGGGCTTGAATCTCAGGGTCGGTATAATAGTGCGCGATAAGTACCGCATCTTTTTCTTTGAGTAACTTTTTAATACGCTCAATGTAAGATGCTTTTTCTTCTTCGCTTAATGGAACTGGTTTCGGTGGGAATGGGTAAACAGTGTCGATTTTATCTAATATATGGCTCATTGCTCATGCTCTACGCAACTTCCTTTAATCCGAGTATTGTAACCTCGTTAATTTTCAAAAACCAACTTGTCGCGGGGATTTCTAGCGGTCTAGCCGTATATCTTTGTTACAGGTAGCATTTCCGAGTAGCGAAATTCGGTGCAACACAAGGTCAGAGGCTCTGCATCATTGCTATCGACTTAGCCGTTCTGCACCAACAGAAAATGGAAAAGAAAAAGGAAGCCGAGGCTTCCTTTTCAAAACATAACGTCTTACAGCTTAGAGCTGGCAAGTTTTGCAGATGCACTACCTGGGTATTCATCAACCACTTGTTGGTAGTACTTTTTCGCTTGAGCTGCATTGTTATTACGCTCAGCGATTTCGCCTAACTTAAGCAACGCATCGGCTCGCTTGTTGGAGTCTTTATAAGACACAACAGCGGCAAAACTTTTCACTGCATCCTCATCCTGCTTTTTAGCGAAGTACAACTGACCTAACCAGTAGTGAGAATTCGCTGAATATGTAGAATCAGGATAATCTTTCTGGAACTGCTGGAACGCTGCAATTGCGCCAGTGTAATCACGCTTTTTGAGAATGAGGTCAACTGCATTCTGATATGCCGTTTGCTCATCAACATTTGGAGTGTACTGGCCACCTGTTTTCACAGGTTGTGCTTCTTGTGCAGGTGTGGATTTTATCTCTCCACGAACACGATCCAGCTCGACAAACAACTCACGTTGACGTTGCAACATTTGTTTCATTTCGTAGCTATTTCGCTCTAATTGACCACGCAATTCACTGATCTCTTGTGACATTTGGTCAATTTGCTGTTGCATTTGGAGCTGAACGCGATTGCGATTTTGTAGCAAACGTTCTAGACGTTCTACTTCCGTTTCAGATGAACGGCTCTTAGAGACGGATGATGTGCTGTTGAGATCGGATACTGGAGCTGGTGCAGCGAACGCAAAGTTCGCTGCACTTGCCAGTAACGTAAGCGCAACAGCGCGCTTAGTGTTACTGAACATGAGGATTACCTCGAATTAGTATACTAGAACCGCGCGACGGTTCTTAGCGTAAACTTCATCTGATTGACCTAGAAGAAGTGGCTTCTCTTCACCGTAGCTAACGATTGAGATTTGGTCAGCTTGAACACCTAGTGCTTGTAGGTAGTTCGCTACTGCTTCTGCACGACGCTCACCTAGAGCAATGTTGTACTCAGGTGTACCGCGCTCATCAGCGTGACCTTCGATAGTTACGTTAAGTGCTGGGTTCTTGCTTAGGTAAGAAGCGTGAGCCGCTAGCATCTCTTCGTAATCTGCTGCAATTGTTGAGTTGTCAAAAGCAAAGTAGATTGTTTGAGTTTCACGTAGCGCTTGCTCTTTTAGCTCTTGCTCTGTCAACTGACCGCTTTGATCAATTGGCGTAGCTACTGTTGTTTCCACTGCGCCATTGTTGTTTGTTGCTGCACCAGTGTTAGAAGCAGCGTCGTCGCTTGAACTACACGCTGTAACAGCCATTACAGGAAGCGCGATTAGTAGCCCTTTTAGAACCTTGTTCAGTTGCATCTTATTTTCCTTTATTAATCAAACTTATTACTACAAAAACGGTGACCATGCAGGCGCTCGAACACGCCCATTTGTTGCCGGTAATCTAGCTTTGAATCGACCATCAATTGACACCATCGATAGTACGTTTTTCTTGTTGTAAATCGAGCTATACACAACCATGCCACCGTTTGGGGCAATACTAGGAGACTCATCAAGCAAGGTCTTAGTTAAGACTTGAAGAGCACCAGTTTCCAAATCTTGTTTCGCCAAATTAAATCCTGCGTTGCTGCGGTTCACCATAACTAGGAATCGCCCATCAGGAGTAATCTGACCACCCAAATTTTGGCTGCCTTGCCAAGTCAAACGGTCAATAGAACCGCTGCCCAAATTTACTTGATAAATCTGTGGTTTACCACCCCTATCCGATGTAAAAATCAACGATTTTCCATCCGGATGCCAGAACGGTTCCGTATTATTTGATCTGCCACGCGTAATTTGCGTCAGCTTACGAGTGTTAAGGTCAAACGTATAAACATGAAGCGAGCCTGTTTTAGAAAGAACAATCGCTAACTTATTGCCATCTGGCGAAAATCTTGGCGCACCATTGTGACGTGGGTATGAAGTAATTTTCTCACGTTCACCGGTGTAGATGTTCATGATGAAGATTTCTGCTTGGCCATTTTGGAAGCTAACATACGCAAGCTTTTTACCATCTGGTGACCACGCTGGTGACATTAATGGTTGCTTAGAACGTAAAACCAGACGCTCATTGTAGCCATCGTAATCAGCGACTCGAAGTTGGTAAGGGAAACGGTCTTTATCGTTCACTACCACATATGCGATACGAGTCATGAAAGCGCCACGGTCGCCAGTTAACTGTTCATACACCAAATCAGAGATACGGTGAGCGTACTCACGCATACGAGGCCCTTGAACAGTGGCTACTTTATTGAACAGCACATGATCTTTTGACAGAACCAATTCACCGTCACTACCAAGCGCCTTACTCTTCCCACCTGTTAACTGACCACGCACAATATCAACAAGTTGATAGTTGATAACGTAGTCACCTTGGTCGTTTTGCTTGATTGAACCAGTCAATAGCGCATCCACACCTAAATTGGTCCAAGCATCAAAATTAACTTCTGATTCACTGAACGGTGTTTGTGGCATTTTGCTCGTTGGAACTGGGCTGAATTTACCACTACGTTGTAAATCCGAGGCGATAACAGCAGAAACATCCGTTGGAAGCGCTTGTGTGCCCTCCCACTTAAACGGAACAACAGCAATTGGTCGTGCTGAATCAATACCATCGGTAATGACCAACTCTAATGCGGCATTCGCCACATTTGTCATACTGCTAAACAGTACAAACATTCCTAGTAAAAGGCGTCTAATCACGTCTTATTCCTTTTAGTCCAAAGCAACAGTTATGTTGATGTCTTTTAGTCTTTCATTGACCGCTGATTCTGAAGATTTAGGGAACGTCCCTACCTGAGCTATTGCTCGCTTCGCCGCAGCACATACTCGAGTATCGCCACTCAAAACGGTAACACCAGAGACCATCATATCAGTTCCTGTCGGAATCAATTTGATGTTTACCCTACACTCCTTTCCCAGCAAGTAGTCATCCTTAATCAGCTTTTGCTGAATATTTTGAGTATAGATGGATGACATACGAGAAAGTTCGTCGTCAATAAATTGATTGCGCGCAGCACTGTTTTTACTGACCTCATCCTCGAGACCCGCAAAAATATCATCTAACGCGGCTTCTTGAGCTTTACGCTCACGCTCGGCACGCTCAGCTGCTTCTCTCGCTTTACGCTCTCGCTCCGCTGCCTCTTTTGCCGCTTTCTCTTTTGCAATGCGCTCTTGTTCAGCTTTTTCAGCAGCTTCACGCTCACGACGTGCTTTTTCTTCCGCTTCTTTTGCTGCTTTTTCACGAGCCAAACGTTCTTGCTCAGCTTTTGCTATAGCCGCTTCTTTTGCTAAACGCTCCTGCTCAGCTTTACGCACGGCTTCTTCTTTTTCCTTGCGCTCTTTTTCTAGCTTAGCAGCTCGCTCTTTTTCTTTGCGAACACGTTCTTCTTCCTGCTTGCGCTCTTGCTCTTTTTTCTTACGTGCAGCTTCTGCTTCTCGCGCCGCTTGAGCATCTTTCGCTTGCTGCTCTTTCAACTTGCGAATTTGCTCTTCTTCAGCTTTGCGGTTTTTTTCTAGCTGCTCTGCTTCGCGTCTCAGTTTATCAAGACGCTCTTGTTCTTTTTTCGCTGCCTTTTCGCGTTGCTGGCGAATTTCTTTCGCTTGTTGCTGCACAAGTTTTGGATCGATGACAACAGCTTGAACCATTTGCCCTGTAGGCTCTGGTTTAGACATGTTGAAGTCCGTCCCCCAAAGCAGGGCTGCAACTAGAATTGCATGCAAACCAACCGATATTGCTATCGGTTTGGCGTATTGGTTGGGTTTCTTCTTGTGATCTTTCATAGATAATTGATGTCTATTCCCTGATATCGGTCATTAGACCTACCTTAGGGATACCAGCTCGACTTAGTTCATCTAGCAATAGAACAACATCGGCATATGGTGTTGCCGCGTCGCCACCTACCGCAACTGGTGAATCCGGCTTAACCTCTCGCTCCGCTTTCACTCGCACAATAACATCTTGCAACGACAAACCTCGCTGAACTTCTTCATCATTTACGCTTAGGCCTAAATTACCCTCGCTATCAATTTCGATGATAATAAAGCTACTGTCAGTCTCGCCAGCAAGGTCTTGCATAGATTCTGCGGTCGATGTTTTCGGAAGATCAACGTCGACGCCTTGAGTCACAAATGGAGCGGTCGCCATAAAAATGATCAACAGTACGAGCATTACGTCGATATACGGAACAACGTTGATCTCCGCTGTCATTTTTCGCTTTTTAGGTTG
Organism: Vibrio sp. V42_P2S4T144; assembly: GCF_009904715.1. Taxonomy (NCBI): domain Bacteria; kingdom Pseudomonadati; phylum Pseudomonadota; class Gammaproteobacteria; order Vibrionales; family Vibrionaceae; genus Vibrio; species Vibrio sp. V42_P2S4T144. The sequence goes on from NZ_WXWS01000599.1 coordinate 6,675, forward strand.
ATAACCCGCCATGCTTTATTCCTTATCCGCGCTGTCTCGGCCAGCCATCGCTTGACGATGAAGGATGCTGTGGAATTCTTCAGAAAATGTTGCGTAAGTGTGCTCTAGTTTACTCACTTTATTGCTTAGGCGGTTGTACGCCATTACTGCCGGAATAGCCGCAAATAGACCCATCGCTGTCGCGATAAGTGCCTCGGCGATACCCGGTGCAACCATAGACAGCGTAGCTTGCTTTACTTCACCCAGCGCAATAAAGGCGTGCATGATGCCCCAAACGGTACCAAATAGGCCGATATAAGGGCTTATAGAGCCGACTGTTGCCAAAAACGGTAAGCTTGTTTCTAGCTCATCTACTTCACGAGAAACAGCAACGCGCATTGCGCGGCCAGTGCCTTCCATGATGTAAGCTGGTGAATTTGCGTTGCTCTTACGTAGGCGAGCAAACTCTGTAAAACCTGCGTAGAAGATTTCTTCTGTGCCTTCAATTTCGTCTTTACGCGCTTTTACTTTTTGGTAAAGCTGAGAAAGATCAGTACCCGACCAAAATTTGTCTTCAAACTGCTCTGCATTTTTTGATGCTTGAGAAAGCACTTTGCTGCGCTTGATGATCATTGCCCATGACACAATTGACATGCCAAGCAACGTCAGCATCACAAGCTTTACCAACAGACTGGCCTGAAGAAAGAGATCTAAAATGGAAATATCAGCAGTCACTATTTGTTAGCTCCGAATTTATAAAGGTTGGAATAGCTATTGGTTTCATTTTCTTATTATCGATACATGCTACCTTAACCGAGGCCTTGCACAATATCTTGCCTTGATCATTGACCAACTCTTGACAGAATTGCAGAGAAGCACGTTTTATTTCTGACACTCGGGTTACGACTGTCAGATGCTCGTCCAGCCTAGCCCCTTGGTTGAAATCGATATCCATGTGTCGGACAACAAAGCCGATATTTTGTTCCAGTAACACATGTTGAGAAATGCCTTTAGCACGTAACATCTCTGTCCGTGCGCGCTCAAAGAATTTTAGATAATTAGAATGATATACAACACCGCCCGCATCAGTGTCTTCATAGTACACGGTGATCGGCCAGTGAAAGAGATTTGATGTGCCTTGCAAGGGAGTACCAATATATTCAATTCTTTAAAGTAATTACTATAACTGAAGCGACAGCAATTGGTACCGAGCTAAGGAAATATTTTTGAAATTTGTAGAAAAAATAAAAGCTAGGCGAAATACCTAGCTTTTATTCGATGATTTAGTAACCGACTTTATTACAGCATATTTCAGCCTAAATGAAATAAAGTGCCGTTAGATAAATTAAGATAGCTAACGAGAAATAAGGACTAAACAAAAC
>NZ_WXWS01000168.1:0-8032 GCF_009904715.1 Vibrio sp. V42_P2S4T144
GCATTGAGCAGTCCTCATTGGGTTTTATCAACTCACGATATTCGCTATGTTAATTTGCTCAGCCTGGATTTTCGCTGGTGGAGCAGAGACAAACATTGAATGTTGCGAAACGCTAAACGATAATAAGCGCAATCGATTGAAGCTTAAGGGATGAACATGAAAAAAATTGAAGCGATTATCAAGCCATTTAAATTGGATGATGTTCGAGAAGCGCTAGCTGAAGTTGGCATTACAGGGATGACCGTCTCTGAAGTGAAAGGTTTTGGTCGCCAAAAGGGTCACACAGAGCTTTACCGTGGTGCAGAGTATATGGTGGACTTTCTACCTAAAGTGAAGCTCGAAATCGTTGTAACCGAAGATGTGGCTGATAAATGCGTAGAGACAATCATTGAAACCGCGCAAACTGGTAAGATTGGTGATGGTAAAATATTCGTCACTGATATTGAGCGTGTGGTTCGTATTCGTACTGGTGAAGAAGACGAAGACGCGATCTAAGGTTTCTTGTCACCTGTTTCGTATTTATTATGCTAAAAGGGAGCCAAGTGGCTCCTTTTTTGTTGTTTGCTTATTAGTGAAATCATTTAACCCGAGATTGGTTGTTCTAGATTTCGGGTGCCTACATTCAGGTTTGTCGTATGTTTAAGCGTTTTTTTCTGGCGTTAGCTTTTCTTATTATGGCGGTATTGGTCGGCTTCCAGGTTATTTTCACCGTACCAGATCAGCCGCAAATTATTACCCAAACAGGTACCGAGCTGACACAAGATATTAGGTGCATCGAATTTAGCGATTCAAAAGCTCTCGATCATGACGGCAAAATCAATGTGCTTGTCTGGAATATCTACAAACAGAACCGGGCTAATTGGCAACGTGCACTCGATGAGTTTTCTGCTGATAAGCAGTTACTGTTATTGCAAGAAGCCAGCATGACACCATCATTTAAACAGTGGTTGGTGGATGGTCGCTGGGTTAGTAATCAAGTGAGTGCTTTTAAGGCGCTGGGTAGCGGTGCCGGTGTAATTAGTATTGCTCAAGGGCAACCAGAAAAAGCCTGCGCTTACACCTCTAAAGAGCCGTGGCTTCGCTTACCTAAGTCTGCATTATATAGCCAGTATCACTTGAGTAATGGCGAGAAACTCGCAGTGGTGAATGTACATGCGATTAACTTCACCGTAGGTACAAAAGAGTATGTATCGCAGTTAACGGCGCTTGAAATGCTTTTAAAGCATCATGTGGGGCCAATTCTATTTGCTGGAGACTTCAATAGCTGGAGTGAATCTCGCGTTAATGCGATGAGGCAGGCCTTAAAGGCTGCGGACTTACAAGAGGTGACGTTCTTGCCGGATCATCGAGTCCAATTTATAACAGGGTTACCACTGGACCATGTGTTTTACCGAGGTCTGACGCTTAAGTACGCAAAAGCGCCGCAGAGCGACGCTTCCGATCATAACCCATTGGTATTGTCATTTACGTTAAATAACTAGCTTAGGTTACCACAATATAAAGTGCCCAAATAACGTAGAAGAATACCCATGGCAGGCTTGCTATCACCAAAGCTTGGCCACGTTCAAACTCCGTCCACGTCAGTACAACGCCGTAGCCGAGCACAATGTACCAAGGCAGAAGCAAAGGTAACGAGCTAGCGAAATGAGACCATTCGTTAGTAAGAGGCAGCTTTAATAGACCATTGAGGCTATTTAAATCGGCAGCGTAAGTCATTACCTGACCATGCTTGAGTAGCAAGCTCGCGTAGCTTGCTACATCGCCCAATACTGCTGGGAATAAGATAGCACACGATGCGGCAAACCATTTCCAGTAACCGTATTGTTGTTTGCTTGCCTTTGTTGCAAGAAAGAACCAAAGCGCGAGCAATAGTAAGGTGGCAAAGCGGTTGAATACATCATTGATGATCGCGCTTGCCATTAGCGTGTTTGGTTCTAATAGCTCAATCTGCTTCGGGTCGATTTGCTGAAATTGCGCAGCAAGTTGGTCACTGAGCCACGTGAAATCGACATTCGAAAAGTAAGCACCCCAGAATAAAAACGGACTAAGCATCAGGAAGGTGAACGGTTGCCATCCCCATCCACCGCGTTGATAAAGCGCGAGAAAACAAGATGTTGGAGAACGAAAAATGTCCAACAGCATCACAAGTGGATTGCTTGATGGGTTCATACACTTACCTTCGTTACGTCAACGTACAACTTAAGCTTTTGACCTGGTTGTAAGTATTTTTTCTTGTGTAGCGAGTTCCATTTCACGATGTCGTTCGTTTTTACTTTGAACTTGCTTGCAATGCCGCTAATGGTGTCGCCAGAGCGAACGTTGTAGAAAACGGTACGGATCACAGAACCTTTGTCTGAGTCCTTCCATATCACTAGCTTTTGACCCACACGCAATGGATCTTTAGGGCTCATACCATTCCATTTAGCTAACGATTTATACGACACTTTATTGTTACGTGCGATTGACCACAAACTTTCTCCAGACTGAACGACATGGGTGAGCTTGAGTTGACCACGAGCACGAGATTGAGTCTTGTTTAATCGGTTTTGTGCCGTTAATGCGTATTTTGCATCGTCTTTTGTTGATGTCGGAATCAACAGGTATTGACCAATACGAATATTGTTATTCGATAGGCCGTTGGCACGTCGAATGACTTTCGTGGTTGTGCCGTATTTATTAGCTAGCACGCTTAAAGAGTCGCCAGATTTCACCTTGTAGCGAGCGACCTTCATCCCTTTACCGCGATTTTTCTCCACCTTGGTGAGAAAAGTCTCTTTTTTCTCTACGGGAATCAAAAGTTGGTGCGGCCCCTCAGGCGCTGTCGACCACTGGTTGTATGCTGGGTTGTAACTCTGCAACTCTTTTACGCTAATGCCGGCATAATCTGCGGCAATAGCCAGATCTAACTGCTCTTCTGGATCAACAAGCGTTAGAACAGGCTTGTTTGGAATTGCAGGAATATTAAGTCCGTACTTGTCTTGGTTTGCGATAACGTCAGCCAAGGCCAATAGCTTAGGAACGTAACTGCTGGTCTCTTTTGGTAAGTCTAATGAGAAGAAATCGATAGGTTTACCGAGCTTTTTATTCTTACGAATTGCGCTAGAAACTCGGCCTCCACCGCTGTTATAAGCGGCGATTGCATGTTCCCAGTTACCATCAAAACGCTCGTTTAGTTGTACTAGGTAGTCCAGCGCTGCATCCGTTGCTGCTGCCACATCTCTGCGACCGTCATACCAGTAGTTTTGCTCTAATCCCATCATTTTTCCGGTGCCTGGGACAAATTGCCACAACCCAGCCGCGCTACCATGTGAGTAGGCAAAGGCATCGAATGAACTTTCCACTACAGGAAGTAATGCAAGCTCCATTGGGAGTCCGCGCTCTTCGATACGTTTTGTGATCATGTATAGAAAAGGAGTCGCACGCTTAGATACCGTGTAAAGGTGATTTGGGTGCTTTAAATACCACGTACGGTAGTAGTCCACTTTCTTGTGGTTTGGGATATCCATGTCCAGCTGCATGGCGATACGTTGCCACACATCTTCTTGTTCTTGGGGGGAGAGAACTTTAGGCGCGTCGTTAGCGGATTTTTTTGCTAGTGACGATTTATTGCCCGGTTGAGCTTTTACTGCATTTTGCTTTGCAGTCTGCTCAGATTTATTGGTTTCTGGTGTAGAAGACGTTGAATCTGACTGAGTCAATTGACAGCCAGATAATAACAACGCCAACGCCCAAGTATACTTCAAACGCATGGATTCAGCCTATTTAGGGCCTGTTTATCTTCACCTGCCTGTCGCGCAACGTAATGTGCGTGGCAGTCGCAAGATAATAGACATCTTTTAAACACTAACTAATTTATAGAGGCAAAGAGCTTCTAATTATGCAATGGGGAGAAATTCAAATAGATTTATATCAACCCCAAACGTAAGAGAAGCGCCAGTGGCGCTTCTCGAAAAATCAGTCCCTGATAATACTGGGGTCTTGCAAACTTACAAGCAGAAAATGGTTAAAATTCGTTCTTCCACTCGCGTAAAGCAGTAAAAACCGAGCATGGATCGCTATTTTTAATGCGACTAGCAACAGATTGAACCACGTCAGGGTTAGAGGTTCGCAAGAACGGATTAATCCACTTTTCTTTGCGTATTGTTGTTGGAAGTGTCGGAATGTTGAGTGCTCGCAGTCGGTTTACATCGTCGCGATATTGGCGAAGTTGCTCATTGTCAGGTTCAACCGCTAGAGCAAACGCCACGTTACTCGCCGTGTATTCATGTGCGCAGAAGACTTGAGTTTCTTCTGGTAGAGACGTTAGTTTGCTCAGTGATTCAAACATTTGCTCAGGCGTACCTTCAAAAATACGACCGCAGCCAGCAGAAAAGAGCACATCACCGCAAAACAGTTTTCCGTCCCCAACGTAACCGATATGGCCCAAAGTATGACCGGGTAACCCAAGTACTAAGAAAATCTCACCAAACAACTCTAGCTTGTCGCCTTCTTCCATTGGTGTCGTTAGGGTTGGAATTGGCTCTGATTTTGGGCCCACAACGGCGACGTTAGGAAATGCACGCACTAAGTCTGGAACGCCACCAATGTGATCGTTGTGGTGGTGCGTAATTAAAATCGCTTCTAAAGTTAATTCGTTAGCCTGCAGAAATTCTAATACTGGCTTCGCATCGCCCGGATCAACGACTGCGCAGCGCTTATCGCTATTTTGTATCAGCCAGATGTAATTATCATTAAATGCGGGTATGCTTTTGATCTCTAACACGATTCGTTCTCCGTCACCCATTTTAGTCAGGTGGTTAATGAAACCAGCACTCAGCAACAAAACTATACCACACCCGTCGACTTGGTCAGCAATGAACAACGGTCCGTGGGTGCTTGAGTCAATCCAGACCCGACTTGATGAATGGTGCCCGAAACTCTTCGGCTACCATATGCTCAAACTGGGCGGGTTGAGCTGTGAGCTAACCAGCTGTAATTGTAACATTCAACACCAAGTCAACGTAGATATCCAGAACCCGTTGCATAATGTGATTGCAGATGGTTACGAATTACCCTTTTTGGAAAAAAGCTTTGATGTTGTGATACTCGCTCATCAGCTCGACTATGCAAGCGATCCACACCGTTTGTTGCGTGAAGTCGATAGAGTGATGATGGATGATGGCTATGTAATTATTACTGGATTCAACCCATTAAGCTTGACTGGATTAGCGAGTTTGCTTCCATGGCGTAAACATAATTTGCCTTGGAGTGGACGAATGTTTACGTCGAGCCGCATCAAAGATTGGTTAGGCTTACTTAATTATCAAGTGATTCATTGTGATCGTTATGCGCTGTTTCCGATGAAACGTTACCGTACGATGTGGACATGGTTGGAAAATAGTCTTGGTGATTGGGCATCACCCGCTGGGAGTTTGTATTACATAGTCGCGCGGAAACGGACATACCCTCTCAAGCCTATCAAACCGCATTGGCGCTTGAAGAAAAAGCTCACACCACTTGGGGTGATGAATCGAGAGGGTAACACTATGAGGAAAGAATCTCGCTAAGAGGGTTGGTAACCTGTATCTTCCTCAGTTGGGTTTTCTGCAGCAGTACGGGCTAGCTCATCACACATTTCGTTCTCACGATGGCCTGCGTGGCCTTTTACCCAATGCCATTCAACTTGATGGCGTGCGGTTTCTTTGTCTAGAGCTTGCCATAAATCGGCATTCTTCACGGGTTTTTTATCCGCTGTTTTCCAACCACGCTTCTTCCAGTTATGGATCCACTGAGTAATACCTTGGCGCACATATTGGCTGTCAGTCGTTAAAGTGACTTTACAAGGTTGTTTTAACGTCTGTAGCGCGACGACAGCCGCCAACATTTCCATGCGGTTGTTGGTAGTTAACGTATAGCCTTTGGAAAGTGTCTTTTCTACGTCTTTGTAACGCAATACTATGCCGTAACCACCTGGTCCTGGGTTACCTAAACAAGAACCGTCAGTGAAAATCTCAACGTGTTTGGTCATATTTTTTGGTACTATTAGCCGAAACATTTAATAAAGCATAGTCTGACATACATAACCTTATGAATACCAGCAGCAATTCTGAATATAACCGCATTGTCGTTCTCGATACCGAAACCACAGGTATGAACCGCGAGGGTGGTCCTCACTACATGGGACACCGCATTATTGAAATCGGTGCCGTGGAGATCATCAACCGTAAGCTGACTGGTCGTCACTTCCACGTTTATTTAAAACCCGATCGTGAAATCCAACCAGAAGCGGTTGAAGTTCACGGTATTACGGATGAATTCTTGGTTGATAAACCGGAATACGCGAGCGTGCACCAAGAGTTTCTTGAGTTTATTAAAGGCGCAGAACTTGTTGCCCACAACGCGCCCTTCGATACCGGATTTATGGATTACGAGTTTGGCATGCTCGATCCTAACATCGGCAAAACGGACGACTACTGCAAGGTGACCGACACCCTTGCAATGGCGAAGAAAATCTTCCCTGGTAAGCGAAACAACCTTGATATCTTATGTGAACGTTACGGTATTGATAACTCGCACCGTACACTCCACGGAGCTTTGCTCGATGCGGAGATTCTAGCCGACGTTTACCTCTTTATGACGGGTGGTCAAACGAGTCTAGAATTTAACGCGAATAAACAAGAGGGTGGGGTAGAAACCATTCGTCGTATTGAAGGAAGAAAAGCGCTAAAGGTTTTGCGCGCAAGTGCCGATGAACTAGAAGCTCACCAAAAAAGATTAGAGTTGGTGAACGACTGTATTTGGCATCAATAGGAGAAGCTATGTTGAGGGCTTTGTTGGTCGCGTTTTTAGCGATATGGAGTAGTCTCTCGAGTGCTGCGAGTGAATCTACAATGTCTTTGTTAGACAATCGCTTTCGAGTTGATCCAACCATCGAGCAGATCACGTTTTTGGTTTATCGTGAGCAAAGTTCTCAGCCAGTTGTTTTAGTCCGTCCTGACGGTAAAAAATACTATGCTTGGGGCTCTTACGACAATGTACGTTGGTATCAAGAAGCCTCACTCGATATTATTTCCGTTGATAACCCTATGCCAGGTCCATGGCAGGCTGTGGGGAAAGTTACGCCTAAAAATAACATCCGCTTAATTTCTCACCTAAAGCTCAGTACGGATCTGTTCCCAAACCGATTATATAATGGGGAAGCGCTTAAGTTTACAGCTCGCCTGACCTCCGACGGCAAACCTCTTGTACTGCGCGACTTCCTTGAACGCGTGAATCTGCGCGTGACATTTACCAAGTTTGTCGAAAATGAAGATGAGCTGATCAAAGAAGCTCGTCCAGTGCCGATGGTTGTGGGTGAGTTTTCTGATGACGGCCGCGGCTTGGATGAAAAAGCAGGGGATGGTGTGTTTACGGTTCAGCTCCCAATAGACGTTGAGCCTGGTAAGTACCGCGCGCGCATCACGTCTGGCAATGGCGTATTCTTACGAGCGCAAGAACAAGTCATCTTGGTTTATCCGAACCCAATTTCTCGTACTTTTATTCAGGCTCGTAATCCCGATAAGCCACACCAATTAGTGGTGAGTGGCGAGCAAGGTATGATTGCACCAGGCTCCATTGCAGTCACAGTGAAAAAGGACGCTCCCGATGGCTTCATTAGTTACAGCCAAGGACAGGTCTCTAAAGATGGAATGAGAGTTACGTTGGACCTCAATAACGATGCTGAGCTTGGTAAGTACGCATGGCGCGGCGAGATCTTTGCCACTGATTTTGCAACCCAGCGTCCGTTGGTGTTTCCTATTCCAGAGCAAACTTTCAGTGTTGTTGATGAAGTTGATCTAGAAGCTGCTCGAATTGCAAAAGAAGCTGAATTAGCCGAGCAGCGCCGTATTGAAATGGAAAAGCAAATTATCGCTGAGCGGGAGGCTGAGCGTAAGCGCAGCATGATTATTATCGCGGTAGGTAACTTGATAATGCTGCTGATTGTGATCATTGCATGGATAGTTTGGCGCAAAATTAAAGCGAAGCGCGATGCCATGCCAGAGATGCAATTAGA
>NZ_WXWS01000467.1:0-7973 GCF_009904715.1 Vibrio sp. V42_P2S4T144
TTAGAATACGCGCCATCAAATGTGGAGACTGTTTTCTAACCAGAAAACACCCTGCAAAGGTCTTTACCAAAACTGGCCAATATTTTACCCCAAGAGGTAAAAACAAGTTCATTTTTGGCAAACATCTTTAACTCCGTGAATTTGAGGAAAATGGAAGCATGAATAACGCTCGTCCTATTCGCCGTGCGCTTATCAGCGTATCAGACAAAACAGGTATTGTTGAGTTTGCGCAAGCTCTTGCTGAGCGCGGTGTCGATATCCTATCTACTGGTGGTACAGCTCGCCTACTTGCCGAACAAGGCATCGCCGTAACTGAAGTCTCTGACTACACTGGTTTCCCAGAAATGATGGACGGCCGCGTTAAAACGCTTCACCCAAAAGTTCACGGTGGTGTGCTTGGTCGTCGTGGCCAAGATGATGACGTGATGGAAAAGCACGGCATCAACCCTATCGATATGGTTGTCGTAAACCTATACCCATTCGCAGAAACCGTTGCCAAAGAAGGCTGTACACTAGCCGACGCTGTTGAAAACATCGATATCGGCGGCCCAACCATGGTTCGTTCTGCAGCGAAAAACCACAAAGACGTGACTATCGTTGTTAACGCAGGTGATTACGGCCGCGTAATTGCAGAGATGGACGCAAACGAGAAGTCTCTAACACTAGAAACTCGTTTCGACCTAGCTATCGCAGCATTCGAGCACACAGCATCTTACGACGGCATGATCGCAAACTACTTCGGCACTATGGTTCCATCTTACGGTGCCTCTTTGCTTGATGAAGAAGGAAAGAAAGGTGATGAAGAGAGCAAATTCCCTCGTACGTTCAACCAACAGTTCGAGAAGAAGCAAGACATGCGCTACGGTGAGAACAGCCACCAAGCAGCCGCATTCTACGTTGAAGCAAACCCACAAGAAGCATCCGTTTCTACTGCTCGCCAAATCCAAGGTAAAGCCCTTTCTTACAACAACATCGCAGACACGGACGCAGCGCTTGAGTGTGTGAAAGAGTTCAACGAGCCAGCATGTGTAATCGTAAAACACGCAAACCCATGCGGTGTTGCTCTAGGTAAAGACATCCTAGAAGCGTACAACCGTGCTTACCAAACTGACCCAACATCTGCATTCGGCGGCATCATTGCATTCAACCAAGAGCTAGACGCAGCAACAGCAACCGCTATTGTTGAGCGTCAATTCGTTGAAGTGATCATCGCACCTTCTGTTTCTGCTGAAGCGATTGAAGTGGTTGCAGCGAAGAAGAACGTGCGTCTACTTGAGTGTGGCGAATGGACAACTAAGACAACTGGCTTTGACGTGAAACGCGTGAATGGCGGTCTACTGGTTCAAGACCGTGACCAAGGCATGGTAAGCCTAGACGACCTAAAAGTGGTTTCTAAGCGCCAGCCAACAGAAGAAGAGCTGAAAGATGCACTGTTTTGCTGGAAAGTAGCGAAATACGTGAAATCTAACGCGATCGTTTACTCGAAAAGCGACATGACTATCGGTGTAGGTGCTGGCCAAATGAGCCGCGTTTACTCTGCGAAAATCGCGGGCATCAAAGCTGCAGACGAAGGTCTACAGGTTGAAGGTTGTGTAATGGCATCAGATGCATTCTTCCCATTCCGTGACGGTATCGACGCGGCTGCAGAAGCGGGCATCAAGTGTGTGATCCAACCAGGTGGTTCTATGCGTGATGACGAAGTTATCGCAGCGGCAGACGAACACGGCATGGCGATGATCTTTACCGGTATGCGTCACTTCCGCCACTAATCCTCTCGTCTTCACTGGGACGATAACTGCGTTGACGGCGTTCACTTATCCTAATCACATAGCATACTATGCTCATAGGAATAAGTTCACTTGTCGCCTTGTCCTCGTCCCATTGAATTAGAGAGGCCATACTCAGGTCTTTGCGAAATATCTGAGTGTGAGCAAACGGTATTTATAAGATTAAGGATTTTCATATGCGAGTTTTAATCATTGGTTCAGGCGGTCGTGAACATGCGCTAGGTTGGAAAGCGGCACAAAACCCAAATGTTGAGACTATCTTCGTTGCACCAGGCAACGCAGGTACAGCACTAGAGCCAAAACTAGAGAACGTAAACATCGATGTAGAAGACATCGCTGGCCTTGTTGCTTTCGCCAAAGAGAAGGCGATTGAACTGACTATCGTTGGCCCAGAAGCACCGCTGGTTATTGGTGTGGTTGATGCGTTCCGCGAAGCAGGTTTGCCAATATTCGGCCCGACCCAAGCAGCAGCACAGCTTGAAGGCTCTAAAGCGTTTACTAAAGACTTCCTTGCTCGTCACCAAATCCCAACGGGTGCCTACGCGAACTTCACTGAAATCGAGCCTGCACTGGCTTACGTGCGTGAGCAAGGTGCGCCGATTGTGGTGAAAGCCGACGGCCTTGCGGCTGGTAAAGGCGTGATTGTGGCAATGACGCTAGAAGAAGCCGAAGACGCAATCAAAGACATGCTAGCTGGTAACGCATTTGGTGATGCTGGTAGCCGTGTAGTTATCGAAGAGTTCCTAGATGGTGAAGAAGCAAGCTTCATCGTGATGGTCGATGGCGAGAACGTTCTGCCAATGGCCACCAGCCAAGATCACAAACGCGTAGGTGACAAAGATACAGGTCCTAACACTGGTGGCATGGGCGCGTACTCGCCAGCTCCAGTGGTAACACAGGAAATCCACAACCGCATCATGGAAGAAGTGATTTACCCAACAGTACGTGGCATGGCCGCTGAAGGTAACCCTTACACTGGTTTCCTATACGCGGGTCTTATGATCGACAAAGACGGCACTCCGAAAGTAATCGAGTACAACTGCCGCTTCGGTGATCCAGAGACACAACCTATCATGATGCGCATGGAATCGGATCTTGTTGATCTGTGCCTAGCGGCAATCGACGAGAAGCTAGATCAAGCGGAATCGAAGTGGGATCCACGAGCATCGATTGGTATCGTGCTAGCAGCCGGTGGTTACCCAGCAGCGTACAACAAAGGCGACGTTATTTCGGGTCTGCCACAAGTTGAAATTGAAGGCGAAAAAGTCTTCCATGCTGGTACAGATAACAAAGATGGCGACATCGTGACAAACGGTGGTCGTGTTCTTTGTGCAACCGCACTTGGCAACAGCGTATCAGAAGCGCAGCAGCGTGCTTACGAGCTTGCAAAACAGATCCGTTGGGATGGCATGTTCCATCGCAACGACATCGGCTACCGTGCAATTGCACGTGAGCAAGAAAAATAAAAACAACATAAGTTGGCTAAAAAACAAAAGGCGCACTCAGCGCCTTTTTTATTGTTCTTGTTCGAGAGAGTTCGAAGCAATGTTTATTCAGAGATCAACGTTGGCCGAGAAACACAATCAAAGTCATCGTCATTGAGCATCAACAATTCATCGACCATTGCTTTGTTTCGTGACTGCTTGCCGACAAAAGCCACATAACTGTCTACCGATGAGAGACGCTCGATAATAAATTTTGGCAGCGTCTGATTAAACTCGAGTGTCGAGAACACCTTACCTTTGCAGGTTTCAAACGATTGACCATTCCAATAACCTTGAATAAGGCTCTGATTGTTACGAGACTGCACCTTAACCGATGCCACTACGTCATTCGCTTCTGCTTTGTAGCGCTCTAATTGGTCATGCTGGAGTGGTAAGACTTTACGGTTAACACGATATTGTTGGTAAACCGCTTCGCCATCTTTATTGAAACGGATGTGGATTTGAAAAGGCACCAACTCTTGTTTGGTATCAACTTGCTCGCCTTTTCGAATCAACTCTCGCAACTCACCTTCATCCCAGCGATAATCACTCTGGAACCAACCATTGTCCCCCATAGTCACATAATCAGCCGCCGTACTCACACGAGTGAGTTTCTCTGTCATCCAGTACAAGCTGCTAGCATCTCCCGCAACTTTACCACCAGAAAAATGCGTGAATTGTTCTAAATTAGGCGTTTCAACCGATGAACAGCCAAAAAGGGTAAGGCTAGATAGGAGAAGTGAAGTGAGTAGATGTTTTTTCATGAAATTGCACCGAGGCAGGATACCTCGGTGCATTCTAACTTAGTTTACTGATTCTTTCAGCGCTTTACCTGCTACGAATGCTGGTACGTTAGCTGCTGCGATTTGAATCTCGTCACCAGTCTTAGGGTTACGACCAGTACGTGCAGCGCGGTGGTTTACTTTGAATGTACCAAAACCAATTAGTTGAACTTGGTCACCCTCTTTAAGTGCGCCAGTTACACCATCAAGAGTCGCTTCAAGAGCAGCTTTTGCTTGTGCTTTTGATAGGTCTGCTTTCTCTGCGATAAAGTCGATTAATTGGGTCTTGTTCATTAGGTTTCCCTTCTCATAGGTTATCGAATTCGTCTCACTCTAAAACATAAATGCCCCATCTGGCAAAGGTTTGTAAGCGATCTTTCGATTTTCTGACGTACTTTTAGCCATAATATGAGTAATAACTCACAATTTGTTACCACATACCCCCTGAAAACCCTTGCTTTCCAAGGTATTTGGACCAATTTATAAGTCACTTTTGCGGTTATAATAGCTGCAAATAACCACTATCAAACTACATTCAAGGGCAACTATGCTGCTGTTATCCATTTATATCTCTATTGCAATCGGCATTTCGTTTATCTGTTCGGTGCTGGAGGCGGTACTGCTGAGTATCAGTCCGAGCTACATTGCGCAGCTCAATCAACAGGGGCATCCCGCAGCTGGGCAATTGGCTAAGCTGAAATCAGATATCGACCGACCACTGGCATCTATTCTGACTTTAAACACCATCGCTCACACTATCGGCGCGGCCACTGCTGGTGCACAGGCTGCGGTTGTATTTGGTAGCGAAGCATTAGGTATCTTTTCGGCAGTGCTGACATTGGCGATCTTAGTGCTTTCAGAAATCGTACCGAAGACGATTGGCGCGACCTACTGGCGTCAGTTGGCACCCACTGCCGCGGTCGCATTGCGTTGGATGGTATGGGCGCTTACACCCTTTGTTTGGTTCTCAGAGCAAATCACCAAGCGTCTTGCTCGTAACCACGAAGCTCCAAAGATGCGTGATGAGCTGTCTGCAATGGCGATTCTGGCACGTGAAAGCGGTGAGTTTGCCGAGGGTGAATCAAAAATCTTAAGCAACTTGCTTGGCATCCAAGATGTACCCGTAACGCAGGTTATGACGCCACGACCAGTAGTATTCCGTGTCGATGCCACAATGACCATCAATGAGTTCCTAGAAAAACACAAAGATACGCCTTTCTCACGCCCATTGGTTTACAGCGAGCAGAAAGATAACATCATTGGTTTTGTGCATCGCCTTGAGTTGTTCAAACTACAACAATCAGGTTGTGGACAGAAACAGTTGGGAGCAATCATGCGCCCAATTCAAGTGGTGCTAAACAATACCACTTTACCTAAAGTATTCGACCAGATGATGACTCATCGCTTACAGCTGGCACTTGTTGTTGATGAATACGGTACCGTGCTAGGTTTGGTAACGTTGGAAGATATTTTTGAACACCTCGTAGGCGAGGAGATCATCGACGAAGCAGATAAAAGCACTGACATGCAGGAGCTGGCTTACCAACGCTGGGAAAGCTGGAAAGAAATGCACGGCGTAATCGAAAGCCGCGATGACGATGAAGAAGATAATGAGCCGGAGAAGCAGGATAAAGAGCCAGAAGCTCAAGAGCCACCGAAACCCGACTCGAAAGAATCGTAATCAGCATTAGGTATAACAGCTTAAACGCACAAACAAAAAAGGCATCCAGTTAGGATGCCTTTTTCTATTTATTCAACGATTAAAGTGCAATACCGATGTTGCTCACACCTTCTTCACGTAGCTCTTCACGCAAATCTTTAATCAAGCTGATGTCACGTTCTACCGCTTCACGCAGCGGACGGAAGATAGCCCACTGGACGTCCCACTCTTCACATACGGCTTCGTTTTCTTTCTGGTTGTCGTTAGTGATTGGCTCTGCGCCTTGTGCTTGCTCTAGATCAGCAACGGTTTGTACCGACTGTTGACTCACTTTAAGCATTGAATCGAAAAGGTAGTCGCGGTCCAATAGACCATGCAGTAACGTAGACAACCCCTGACACGCGTCCATCGCTGGGTAAACGCCGTAAAAATCGAACTCATCCGCACTTGGGAACAACTCTTCTAACTTCTCCAATTGACGTTCGAAGTTAATTTTCGCGTTCTTAACTGTCAAAATTTCCCATACACTATCAAGAATCGCTCGGTAAGCACGCGGGTCAGCAAATTCTGTATTCTCACAAAACATCGCATAGTTTGGATACATGCGTTCACACAGACACGCCATAAAGGTAATTTGTTGCCAAGGTTCTAGTTTTTCTAAACGAACCTGAAGAGGATTCTTAAGCATAGTCACTCAATCATTGAAGAAAAAAACAGCGAAAGTGTACTTGATTCATCACAGGGAAAAAAGTTAATGCCTCATTCAAATCAGATTTTCCTGCTCTCAGAGCATCGCGACACCTACAAAACGTTACTGGCAGAGAAAAATCTGCCCGATCTTTGTCTCACCGACCAACCAGAAGCAGCTCAGATCGTACTAGCGGATCCACCCTTACTATCACAAAGCTTAGACGAATTTTCACAGCTTGAATGGGTGCAATCCACGTTTGCTGGTGTCAACGCCTTAACATCCCCTAGCCTTCGTCAGGACTATACTCTAACTAACGTTCGAGGCATCTTTGGTCCACTGATTGCTGAATATGTTTTGGGTTACAGTATTGCCCATTACCGCCACTTTGCCCAATACCACCAGCAGCAACAAAACAAACAATGGCAGCCTCACCTGTACACGTCATTAAAAAGTAAAACCATGGTAATTCTTGGTACCGGTAGCATTGGGGGCTATCTGGGCAACGCCGCTAAAGCAATGGGGATAAAAACTATCGGTATTAACCGCACAGGTATCCCTACTCCAGGCGGCGAGTTTCATCAGACCTTTCATATCAATGAACTAAGTAAGGCACTTGAGCAAGCCGACATCGTTGTGAATACTCTACCAAGTACACCTGAGACGCGACAGTTACTTAATCGTCAAACGCTCAGCCAACTAAATCAGGCGTTATTGTTTAACGTAGGTCGTGGCGACGTACTGGATGAGGCAGGGTTGCTCTTCGCTCTGAAAAACCGTTGGGTAGAACACGCCTTCTTAGATGTGTTTGAGCAAGAACCGTTGTCGGTAGAGCATCCATTTTGGAAACTACCGCAAGTCACCATCACTCCACACATTGCTGCGCTGAGTTTTCCCGAGCAAGTCATCGAGATTTTTGCTGACAACTATCTACGCTGGCGCGATGGGTTTTCATTAAATTATCAAGTGGATTTCGAAAAGGGTTACTAAGAATGTCGTTAGACGAGCTATTGCAGCAAGTGAGGGCCTGCCAGATCTGCGCGGATAACTTACCTTTGGGTGCAAACCCTGTCGTGCAAGCAGCAAAAGGGGCACGCATCCTAATCATCGGTCAGGCCCCTGGCACACGTGTACACAAAACCTCGATACCTTGGAATGACCCAAGTGGTGATCGATTACGCCAATGGCTCGATATCGACAAAGACGTTTTCTACGACCCAAATAAAATTGCCATTGTCCCAATGGGATTCTGTTATCCAGGCAAAGGGAACTCTGGTGATTTACCGCCTCGTAAAGAATGTGCGCCCACTTGGCATAAAAAGATTCTTGAGCAGCTGCCCAATATAGAGCTCACTCTACTAATTGGTCAGTACTCGCAGCAGTACTATCTCACCAACAAACCAAAGACGCTCACGCAAACCGTTCAGCAATGGCAAGATTGGGAACCGGACTTTATCCCGCTCCCTCACCCATCTCCACGCAATACATTGTGGTTAAAGAAGAATCCTTGGTTTGAATCTGACGTCGTACCATACCTTAAAAAACGCGTTCACTCGATGCTTTAGGTTACCC
>NZ_WXWS01000276.1:0-7894 GCF_009904715.1 Vibrio sp. V42_P2S4T144
CAATTAGCCGTAAGTATGGAGGTCAAACCAGTGTCACAAAATCGTTAATAAAAAACACCATAAAGGTTGAAATATTGATTGACATTAAGGCCTCAAAACCGTTCAATGTTTGAGCTTTATGTAGAAGAGGAGCGCTACCCAGGTAGATGATTTGTGGAACCGCAATTCCAACACCAATCATTGAGGGGGAGTAGTGCCGAGGTAAGTCAAAGTTGCAGGATTTGACTTGTCGGTTGAATTGGGCTGAATCCCATCAACTGTCATCAGCGCAGTCTGATGAAGGGCTTCTGAGGGTAAATTTTTCAAATAGCATTCTAAATACCTCTCTTTTTGCTCTGTTCCTTTTCTCACTAAACATTGGATGTACAATTTTTTAGGAAGTCGTGGGAGAACGCAGTGAGCGCATTTAACGTAGCTAAATTCGGTGGAACCAGTGTTGCCAACTTTGAGGCAATGAGTCGTTGCGCCACCATTATCGAAAACAATCCAAATACTCGCCTGGTCGTGAGCAGCGCTTGCTCTGGCGTCACCAACCTATTGGTAGAACTCGCCAACGGCGTTCAGGATCAAACGCACCGTACTGAGCTGCTGCAAAATCTGGCCAACATTCATGACGCCATTTTAACTCAGCTCGAAGACAGCACGAAAACTGCTGCCGAGGTGTATGGCATATTAGATACCGTAACCAGACTGGCCGAGGCTGCATCTATCCAAGCTAGTGCGAAGTTAACCGATCATTTAGTCGCATGTGGCGAACTCATGTCGACGCATATTCTAACTCAGTTAATGTGTGAGCGAGGCATTCAAGCTGTGCGCTTTGATATCCGCGATGTGCTGCGTACTGATGACAACTTTGGTCGCGCGGAGCCAAACATTGAAGCAATTTCGACGCTTGCGCAAGATAAACTCGTACCACTTTGCCAACAATCCGTTGTTGTTACTCAAGGCTTCATAGGATCTGACGAAGCCGGTAATACAACAACATTAGGTCGAGGGGGCAGCGATTACAGCGCCGCCTTAATTGCTGAGAGCGTTAAAGCAGCAGGGCTAGAAATCTGGACTGATGTTCCGGGTATCTACACAACAGACCCGCGAATTGCACCAAAAGCCTCACCAATTCCCGAGATCAGCTTTAGTGAAGCTTCAGAAATGGCTAACTTTGGCGCTAAAATCCTTCACCCTTCTACGCTAGTACCCGCATTACGCCACGACATTCCGGTATTTGTAGGGTCATCGAAAGAGCCAGAAAAAGGGGGAACTTGGATTCGCCACCAAGTCGAAAGCTCACCGTTATTCCGTGCGCTAGCTTTGCGTTGTAACCAAACCATGGTAACGCTACGCAGCGCCAATATGTTCCACGCATACGGATTCTTAGCGAAGGTTTTTGAGATCCTTGCAAAGCATAAGATCTCTGTCGATTTGATCACGACATCTGAAATCAGTGTATCGTTAACACTTGATCAAACTGATACATCTGGCGGAGCACCACAGCTGCCGCAAGCTGCACGAGAAGAGTTAGAAGAGTTATGTAAGGTAGAAGTTGAACATGACCTATGCCTCGTTGCTCTCATTGGTAACAACATGAGTGAGAGTAAAGGCTACGCGAAACAGGTTTTTGGCACGCTAGAAGACTTTAACCTACGCATGATTTGTTATGGCGCTAGCCCTCACAACTTATGCTTCTTGCTCCATGAATCGGTATCGAAACAAGCCATACAAAAACTCCACACTGAGTTGTTTGAGAAGTAAGTTCAACTCAATAAAACAAAGGGCTGCGTATCTGCAGCCCTTTGTTGTTTCAATAGTTGTTACATTTGGACGAGGTAAACATCAATTTAACCGTTAATGTTTGGCCCTAACCATTTTTCAGCCTCGATCCTATCCCACCCCTTACGATCGGCGTAACTCTCTAGCTGATCTTCTTGGATCTGTGCGATCGCAAAGTAACGTGAGTCAGGATGAGAGAAATACCAACCAGAGACTGACGCGCCCGGATACATTGCATAGCTGGAGGTTAGAGTCATGCCAATATTCTCTTCCACATTAAGTAGCTCCCAAAGCGGTCCTTTTTCAGTATGCTCAGGGCACGCTGGATAACCTGGTGCAGGGCGAATACCTTGGTATTTTTCACGAATGAGATCATCGTTAGATAAATCTTCATCCGCAGCATAACCCCAAATTTCTTTACGGACACGCTCATGCAAATACTCAGCAAACGCTTCGGCTAGGCGATCCGCCACCGCTTGAATCATAATTGCGTTGTAATCATCTCCCTGTGCTTTGTATTCATCAGCAAGCTCTCGTTCACCAATACCACCAGTGACAGCAAATGCCCCTATCCAATCATGTTTACCCGACTCTTTAGGTGCGATGTAGTCGGATAAACAATAGTTGAATCCTTTTGGTTTCTCGGTCTGTTGTCGCAAGTTACGTAATACTTTCACAACGTCGGTACGAGTTTCATCAGCATAAACTTCAATGTCGTCCCCCACGCTCGCAGCAGGGAATAAGCCACACATTCCACGCGCTTTTAACAGGCCTTCTCGCTCAACTCGATCAAGTAACTCGTTGGCATCTTCGAATAAACGTTTTGCTTCTTCACCAACTTCTTCATGTTGGAAAATTGTTGGATACTTACCCACAAGTGACCAAGTCATAAAGAATGGTGTCCAATCGATGTATTGACGTAATATAGCCACATCAAAATCATCGAAGATATGAATGCCAGGCTTAACAGGCACTGGAGGGGTGTAAGCTTCCCAATCGATAGCAACTTTATTCGCTCGAGCCGCTTCTAATGTCACTGGTTTGGTTCTCGGTTTCTTTCGATTATGTTGATCACGTACTCGTTCGTAATCAGCTTCAAGTTTTTCAACAAATTCAGGGCGACGTTCATCTGACAGAAGAGAAGTACATACGCCCACTGCACGTGAGGCGTTGTTCACGTAAACCACTGGATGCTTGTAATTTTGCTCAATCTTAACTGCTGTATGGGCTTTTGACGTTGTTGCGCCACCGATGAGAAGAGGTAAGTTAAAGTCGAGACGCTCCATCTCTTTTGCAACATGCACCATTTCGTCTAATGAAGGTGTGATCAACCCTGATAAACCAATAATATCGACGTTCTCTTCTTGCGCTACTTTTAAGATCTTTTCGCAAGGAACCATGACACCAAGATCGATAATTTCGTAGTTATTGCACTGCAATACAACGCCAACGATATTTTTCCCGATATCATGTACATCACCTTTGACCGTCGCTAGCAAAATCTTACCGTTTGTTTGTCCCACCTGCTTTTCTGCATTGATGTAGGGCTCCAGATGCGCGACTGCTTGCTTCATCACTCGTGCAGATTTTACGACCTGAGGAAGGAACATTTTACCTTCACCAAACAAGTCTCCGACGACGTTCATCCCATCCATTAATGGGCCTTCAATCACCTCTAATGGCTTTGAAGCGTTGACACGAGCCTCTTCGGTATCATCAACGATGAACTCAGTTATTCCTTTCACTAACGCGTGCTCTAAGCGCTTTTCAACAGGCCAAGTTCTCCACTCAAGTGCAGAGGCATCCTCCTCTTTACCTACCCCTTTGCCTGCATATTCCGCCGCGATATCTAACAATCTCTCAGTGGCGTCATCACGACGGTTAAGAACGACATCTTCCACAGCCTCACGCAATTTTTCAGGCACGTTATCGTAGATTTCTAACTGACCCGCATTCACAATCCCCATATCCATACCATTTTTAAAACAGTGGTAGAGGAACACCGCGTGAATCGCTTCACGTACATAGTTATTGCCACGGAAAGAGAATGAGACGTTAGAAACACCACCCGAGATCATCGCATGTGGTAAATCACGTTTGATATCGCCAACGGCTTCAATGAAATCCACCGCGTAGTTATTATGCTCCTCGATCCCCGTAGCAATGGCAAAAATGTTTGGGTCAAAAATGATGTCTTCTGGTGGAAAGCCCACTTCATCAACAAGAATTCGGTAAGCGTTGGTACAAATTTCTACTTTGCGCTCACGTGTATCTGCTTGCCCAATCTCATCAAACGCCATCACAATCACAGCCGCACCGTAACGGCGGATCAACTTAGCTTGTTCAACGAATTTCTCTTTGCCTTCTTTGAGAGAGATCGAGTTAACAATGCCTTTGCCTTGGATGCACTTAAGACCGGCTTCAATAACCTCCCACTTGGAAGAGTCAACCATGATTGGTACTTTTGAGATTTCAGGTTCTGACGCACAAAGGTTTAAAAAGCGAACCATACAAGCTTGTGCATCCAACATGCCTTCATCCATGTTGATATCGATAATTTGAGCGCCATTTTCAACTTGTTGACGAGCCACATCGAGCGCTTCATCGTACAGCTCTTCTTTAATTAAGCGCTTAAAACGCGCAGAACCGGTTACATTCGTACGCTCACCGACATTGATAAATAAAGAGTCTTTATCAATAGCGAGTGGCTCTAGGCCAGACAAGCGACAAGCAACGGGAAGTTCAGGTAATTGACGAGGGGCGATATTTTCAACCGCGAGTGCCATTTGGCGAATGTGCTCAGGAGTTGTACCACAACACCCACCAATCAAGTTTAAAAAGCCACTTTGAGCCCACTCTTTAACATGCTTAGCCATATCTTCTGGCGACAAATCGTATTCGCCGAATGCATTCGGAAGCCCAGCATTTGGGTGAGCGGAAACAAAAGATTCTGATATACGAGAGAGCTCTTCAACATAAGGACGCAGCTCATCTGGACCAAGTGCACAGTTCAAACCAAACGAAATCGGTTTAACATGACGTAATGAGTTGTAAAACGCTTCTGTGGTTTGACCGGATAATGTCCGACCGGAAGCATCAGTAATAGTCCCCGAGATCATCACAGGTAACTCAATCCCCATCTCTTCAAACACACTTTCAACAGCAAATGAACAAGCCTTAGCGTTAAGCGTATCGAAGATGGTCTCGATAAGAATAAGGTCAGAACCACCTTTAATTAGAGCACGAGTCGATTCAGAGTAAGCCTCAACTAACTCGTCGAAAGAAACATTTCGATATCCGGGGTCATTTACATCAGGAGAAATAGAACAAGTTCGGTTTGTCGGCCCTAAAACCCCTGCGACATAACGCGGTTTATCGGGTGTTTTTGCGGTCCATTCGTCTGCAACTTCACGTGCAAGCTTGGCAGCTGCAAAGTTAATTTCTTCACTTAGGCTTTCCATCTCGTAGTCAGCCATCGCAATGGTTGTTGCGTTAAACGTGTTGGTCTCAAGAATATCTGCACCCGCTTCTAAATATGCAGCGTGAATTTCCTTGATAAGTTGAGGCTGACTTAGAACCAACAGGTCGTTGTTACCTTTTAGATCACAATGCCAATCCGCAAAGCGCGTTCCTCGATAGTCTTGCTCTTCAAGTTTGTACCCTTGAATCATGGTTCCCATACCACCATCAATCAAAAGAATACGTTGCTTCAATTGAGCTTCAATCTGTTGTCTTACGTTACTTCCCACAGTACAGCCTCATTCCTTTAGTTATCTTTCCATCCTATCACACAAACTTCAGGAGTCTAGACGTCTAAACGTAGAATTAATGATTATTTTATATCCTTCTTAACTTGCAAAATAATCACGAAAAAATGTTTGCTATTTAAGCAGCATCAGCCGAGAATTCCATTCATAAAATGTTACAAATAGAGAGCTCTATGTCGGTCTATCATACTTTATGTTTTCTATCCGCAGCTGCGATGCTAATTGCTTTTGTAAACAGCAAGATAGGAAAGATGCAAACCACCATTGCGATTACCGCAGGTTCAATGGTGCTTTCACTTCTAATCTTAATTGCGGGTCAAAACAACTGGTTCCATCTCACCGAAATTGCGACGGAGACGGTCACAAGGATTAACTTCGAAGATTTCTTGCTCAAAGGCATTCTTGGCTTCTTACTATTTGCTGGTGGACTAGGCATCAAACTCCCGAACCTTAAAGATCAAAAGTGGGAGATCACTGTTTTAGCCCTTGGAGCTACACTGTTTTCTACGTTCTTTATTGGATTTACGCTGTATGGGTTTTGTCAGTTAATTGGCATCCAATTTGATTTGGTCTACTGCTTACTATTTGGTGCTCTAATATCGCCAACTGACCCAATCGCTGTATTGGCTATTGTGAAAAAACTCGATGCTCCTAAACGTATCTCCACTCAGATTGAAGGAGAATCGCTCTTCAATGATGGCTTCGGTTTGGTTATCTTCGTCACTCTATTTACGATTGCATTTGGCACTGAGGCACCAACTGTAGGTAGTGTCACCTTACTCTTCATCCAAGAAGCTATCGGTGGTATCACATATGGTTTCGTCCTCGGTTTGCTATTCCACTACTTGATCAGTGCCACCGATGATCACTCAATGGAATTGTTACTTACCATTGGTGTCCCAACAGCAGGTTACGCATTTGCTGAATACATCCATGTATCAGGCCCACTCGCAATGGTTGTATCCGGTATTATGATTGGCAACTGGACACGCTTTATTGGCTTTTCAAAAGAGAGTGAAGATCACCTTGACCATTTTTGGGAGCTTGTTGATGAGTTCTTGAATGGCGTGTTATTCCTACTGATCGGCATGTCGATGCTGCTGTTTGAATTCCACAAAGAAGACTGGATCATGATGGCTATTTCAGTCCCTCTTGTACTAGCAGCTCGCTATTTAAGCGTATTTCTCTCGTACATTGGCTTTAAGCGTTACAGAAAATATAACCCGTGGTCAGTACGTATTTTGACGTGGGGCGGCTTACGCGGGGGCCTTGCATTGGCAATGGCACTTTCCATTCCATCTGGTATTTGGGTGATTCAAGATAAGTTAATCGATGTAAAAGAGATTATTCTTGTAATGACCTACTCCGTCGTTGTTTTCTCTATCCTCATTCAAGGCTCAACAATCACTCCAATGATTGAAAAAGCAAAAGCAGAAGAGAAGAAGATGGAAGAGAACAACCAAGCAATAACCACTCCGGAACATACGGAGACAGTGGACTCTTAAAGACACGTAACTTAATAAATAAAAAGCAGCTACCTAGCTGCTTTTTTCATAACTAATTTTCAGACTCCCCTTCAAGGACGAAGGCTCCTTATTCTTTGATATACCATCAAATATACGAAGAATCGCTACGCTACATTTTCATAGATACTAACTATTGCTGATAGATAGTATTCATAGACGAGCCTTTTAATTTACCCATTTTCATCTGTATCACTTCTCTTACCTTGGCAATATAGGCTCCTCGCAAACATCAAAGCTAAACTTCCACAATACTTAGCAATGAGCGAGTTTGTATTTTTATGAGAAAGAGGCATTTAGGGTAATTGCGTTCAGAACCCAAACAGGTTAGCAACCTCACCAAGATAAAACTGAGCTAGCATTCAGGTAGATCAAAGCCTTAACAGAAATGTAGCCCCCCTCCCTCTTGATCTCAGTGAGACTAAACTTGTATTCAAAGTCGTCCTGTTTTCAAATTAGAAACAAGCGACACTTCAAACAATTAAACTCTGTCACATAACTAGATTTTCTAATATCGAATAAAAGGAGCTTTGGTTAGAGCTTGGTATCGGAATAAGGCTAAGACTAAGGCACAGAGTTACATGCTAGCTCGTTCACGACGATATTAAAACCATGTGAAGAGGGTAGTGTAACTCTAGATGCAAGGTTTCAATACGAAAGTGAGGCTCAGGTAAGTCGGGGGAACCAGAACGAAAAAAGCCTCAGTCTTTCGACTGAGGCTTAATATAAGTGGCGGAGTGGACGGGACTCGAACCCGCGACCCCCGGCGTGACAGGCCGGTATTCTAACCAACTGAACTACCACTCCGCAGTGGTATCACTCGCTTTAATAAGCAAG
>NZ_WXWS01000587.1:0-7871 GCF_009904715.1 Vibrio sp. V42_P2S4T144
GTATAAGACTCGTTCTCTACGGTCGTTGTAACAGTAATAGAATTATTGAGGCTATCGGTAATGGTGATAGTAACAAGCCACTCATCGCTTATCTTGAGTGCGTCACCTTGAATCGTGACACTAGGAACTTCAAACTGGTTTTCGTATCCATCACCGCCATCAAGAATATCCACCGTTAATATAGCATCGGGATTCAACCGCTCAGGAGCCTGAGTCTCAGAAGTTGGGTTCTCTCTTTCTTGCACTGCTGGCCTAGTAACATAGCCATTAGAAACGAGTTGCTCAGGTAAAACAGCGCGAATATAGGCAACAAAACTTAACCCACCAGAAGACTCACTAAAATCTCGAACGCTCTGATTAAAAGTGGATTCAATACCGTTTTGAGATGCAATTAAAAGATCATTCGAACTCGATTCATCCTCACTTGTTGTATCTTCATTAAATGCAATATCGAGAATGTCAGTATTAAGAACAACCACCTCTACTTCTGGAACTAATTGTTCGTTGGGCAACATTTGGATCCAAGAACCGTCACTTAAAACCGCCCAAAGAACATTACCGATTTGAATGTAGAGTATTGGCTGCATAATTCGCCCCATATGAAACAACGAACTTTAAGTATGGTCGACGAATATGACTGTTCAAATGAAACTAGAAAAAACATGGCCCTAAATGGCTCTAATGAGATATTGAACCAAAAACATACCTCATGTATGCGAGAAAGAGCCATTGGGGTAAACTACTTCTGGCGTAACCCATCCACTGGAAATTGATTGAAATTCCCCTTGCTACAATCGGGCTCATATCCAAATGGAGCAGGGAAAGGAATCGTATCGCAGCTTGTTGAAACGGAAGATTCAAACTTTACTCTCTTTCCTATCATGATAGGAAATAACCATGTGGCATTATTTCTTAAATCAAACTCCTCTTTAGGGTCATCAATCAAATTATATATTTCAGGGATCTGTAATGGGCGCCCTTTCTCCGGCATGATATCTTGATCAATAAAGTGCATCTTGTAATTTTCCCACTTATAAGCGTAGGTTTCAGATCCATTGTTAACGATGAAACCATCTCGATTAGACTTTTCACTATCTCCCTTTAAAAAGGCCCACTGATCAATACTATCTATTGTTCTATCGCTTGGTAATTTGTATCCACCGACATGAGAAAGTGAGGCAAATAGATCCACAACATGGATAATTTCATCACTCACTCTACCCGGTTTGATGTGGTTAGGCCAAGAGGCAATAAATGGTGTTCGGAGAGACCCTTCAAGAGCCGTAAAGTACGCACCACGCCATGGCCCGCTAGAGCCTTGGTATGGCATATGCCACTCTGGACCGTTGTCAGAAAACCAAATCACTAGTGTATTGTCTTTAATTCCTGCTTTTTCTATTGCACCAATAACTTGCCCAGCTCGAAAATCTATCTCAGCTAACACATCTGAGTAATTTCCTTTGCCTGTTTTACCAATAAAATCAGGATGAGGTAGCGTCGGTAAATGTGGTTGAGTAAAAGTAATTACAGAGAAAAATGGCTTATTCTCTTTCACATTTCGATTTATAAAATCTGTGGCATGTTCAACTAGCTCACTGTCAATCGTTCTACGTGAGTCCAAATTATATTCTTTGACCCCTTTAGGGTCCTGCCCTGCTCTAGCTGAAAGGATTTGAGGTTTAGGTAATATAGCTTTATAACCGGGTTGAGAGCTATATTCTGACTCATCCGTCGTATTTGCAATGCCATACCATTCATCAAAGCCTTGATCCGTTGGAAAGCGCCCTTTTTGGTCTCCCAAATGCCATTTCCCGTAAAGGCTCGTGTTATATCCTTGTTCCTTAAACTTCTCTGCAATGGTTATTTCCCAGTTCACCATACCGTAAGGCACTCCCCAAACAACCTTATCTGTCCCAGATCTAAGCGCTCGCCTCCCCGTCATGAATGAGGAGCGAGTTGGCGTGCATTGCGGTTCCACATTAAAATTAGTAAGGCGTACACCTTCTCTAGCAAGTTGATCTAAGTTTTTAGTTTCAACACCTCTGGTACTCCCATAGGAACTTAGTTCCCCCCACCCAAGGTTATCAACCAACATTACCACGACATTTGGTGTCTCTTCCGCAACCACTTCTAACGGGATACATAGAAACAGGATAGTTGCTATTTTATTTTTCATAGTGTCGCCTTTCATTGAAATTCAATCCTGTAAGTGCGTCTTATCACACTTAAAACACACTAAAGTCTAGTCCATGTTAGTTAACATTTTTGAAAAACAGGGATTACTTGGAAGCAACAAAAAACCTCTACTATATTCAACTGACTACATTGTCTCATTTGGTGTCATCTCACTCGACTTCGCCATGATGAACACAATTAGTAACGTTATATAACGATAATGGATTCATTTATCGCGGAGGATTTTCATGCGAAACTCGATTAAAAAGGTAATGGCATTGGTCGGTACATTAGCTGCGTCCACAGCCTTTGCTGCCGATAAGCCCAACATCCTTGTGTTCTGGGGTGACGATGTAGGTGTATACAACATTAGTGCATATCACAATGGTATGATGGGAGGGAAGACTCCTAACATTGATAAAATCGCCAATGAAGGTGCCATTTTCACAGACGCTTACGCACAACAGAGTTGTACTGCCGGACGAGCCTCATTTATTCTGGGTCAACATCCGTTTCGTACCGGTCTATTGACTATTGGTATGCCCGGCGCAAAAGAGGGTATTCAATCGAAAGATCCTACTATCGCAGAGTTACTTAAAAATCACGGCTATGTGTCTGGTCAGTTTGGTAAAAACCACCTTGGTGATCAAGATGAGCACCTACCAACTAACCATGGGTTTGATGAGTTCTTTGGTAACCTATACCATTTAAACGCGGAAGAAGAGCCTGAGTCTGAGTTTTATCCAAAAGATCCAGAGTTTCGTAAAAAATTCGGACCTCGAGGCGTGTTGAAGGCGACTGCGGATGGCAA
Source organism: Vibrio sp. V42_P2S4T144 (assembly GCF_009904715.1). Taxonomy (NCBI): domain Bacteria; kingdom Pseudomonadati; phylum Pseudomonadota; class Gammaproteobacteria; order Vibrionales; family Vibrionaceae; genus Vibrio; species Vibrio sp. V42_P2S4T144. The sequence continues at coordinate 2,987 of NZ_WXWS01000587.1, forward strand.
AATCGAGGACACAGGTCCCCTTACTCGTAAGCGTATGGAAAACGTAGACCGAGAGTTCATGGATGCTAGCTTGGCCTTTATGGAAAAAGCAGTAAAAGAAGACAAACCATTCTTTATTTGGCATAACTCAACCCGTATGCACGTCTGGACACATTTGAGTGAAGAATATCAAGGGAAGTCAGGTTACGGCTTATACGCCGATGGCATGATGGACCTAGATGATCAAGTAGGTGTCATGCTTGATAAACTTGAAGAGCTAGGCGTAGCAGATAACACCATTGTTGTTTTTAGTACCGATAATGGCGCTGAGAAATTTACCTGGCCAGATGGTGGTACTACACCATTCAAGGGCGAAAAAGGTACGACTTGGGAAGGCGGATTCCGCGTTCCGATGATGGTACGCTGGCCTGGAAACATTAAACCAGGAACGGTTATCAACGATATCTTTTCACAAGAAGACTGGATGCCAACTCTACTCGCAGCTGTGGGCGAACCTGATGTGAAAGAAAAACTATTGAAGGGTCATAAAGCAGCGGGCAAAACCTTTAAAGCACATTTAGATGGCTACAACCAACTTGATCTGCTGACTGGTAAAGCTGATGAAGGCGCACGCAAAGAAATCTTTTACTTCGATGCTGGTGGTAATTTAAACGCCGTTCGTTATAAAGACTGGAAGATCCACTTCAGTATTATGGAGGGTGCCATTAATGAGGCATACCGCAAAACACCTAGTTGGCCTTTGATTGTAAACCTTCGTATGGATCCATTTGAGGTCGGTCCAGATGCAGCACTTTACGTCAGACATTTTTACGCTGATCAAATGTGGATGTTCGTTCCTGCTCAAGCTATCGTGCGTAAGTTCCTAGAGACATTTAAGGAGTTCCCTGCAACGAAAGGTAGCTCGTTAAGTATTGAAAAAGTGGTAGAAACAATGACACAGCAACCTAGAAACTAAACCCTAGGTATCGAAGCTATTGTGGAATTAACTAAGGCCTCAATTGTGAGGCCTTTTATTTCGTTGCAATTGTTTGGTTGCAGCAAGTTATGGTCAAACAAAGATCATCATTTAGTGCTCTCTTTAAACACTTGATTCCAATCTTGTTTCATATCGACAAATAGCCAACCTTGCTCTTCACCTACTTTAAACGATTTATCTAACTTACCAACATGAGAATCTCTATCATACGCCCATTCACGCTTGTCATCCGTGTGATGGATAATCGCAGAAAATCTTGGACCTGAACCTGCTTTCGTCCACTCTAACATCTGTAAATCACCATCAGAATTACCAAACGCCATTACCGGACGTTTGCCAATGAAGTTTTGAATCGTCACAGGCTTTACTGCTTTGTCATTGACAAAGTCTATTTCCGGCATGCGTTGGATGGTAGGTTTTCCATCAACACTTTGATATTCCGCCTTTAACGTCGTTCCCACGATGTTTTGCGTTGGAATGCCGTATACTTCCGGCGCCCAAACGCGCATAAATTCAATTCCGCCTCCAGAAACGATGTAGGTCTGATAGTCGTTCGCTCTTAAATAGTCGAGCAGTTCGAGCATAGGTTGATATACCATTTCAGTGTATGGTCTACCCGTTGTTGGATGGACAGCCGTTTTCAACCATTCCTTAACTTCTTGATGAAACTGTTCAGTAGACATTCCAGAATGGGTTGCCATAACAAGCTTCATTACACCTTCGAGTCCTTGTTTACCAATCCCCTCCATGTCACCTTTTAATGCGGAAGCAAAGGGTTCGGTTGTCTTCCAATTAGGATGCTCAGAGGCCATTTCTTTTACTCTATCGATCGCAAAAAACAACTGTAGATAAACAGGCTTTTCTGCCCAAAGTGTTCCATCATTATCAAACGTCGCGATTCGTTGGCTTTCAGGCACATAGGAGTCCGAACCTTGGGTCGTTGTTTTCGTAACAAACGCCACAATAGCTTGCTTAGCGTCAGTGTTGTTCCATGACGGAAGTGGATCTTGCATATCAGCAGCAACAGCGTAACTAGCCCAGAACAAAACCTGTTGCTAAGACAATCGCCTTTAACTTTATAGCCATCTTAATTCCTTATATTGAGGTGCTAGGTGCGAATCCAATCAAAAGTATAGTTCAATTGAAACAGGCGCATATTGAACTGAAATATGCAACGGCCACCAAAAAGTGACAGTGTCACCAATCTAGTCCACTATTTTATTAAAATAGAAACATGGAATTTAACGATTAGAGTTTAAATTCATTGGCTTCAACTGATGTAGGGGCACTTTTACGTCCCTTTTTCTGATTGAGCTCTTCAATAACATAGTCGGGAGCGACCTTCGTTAGCTCTGTTAAACAGTCATCCGTTTTAGGGTTGCCGTATCTAACATAGATGTCACACACGGCATACAATTGTTCTGGAGCACCGGATATCAAATACGCTTGCTCAAAAGCGTTGACAGACTTCTTCAAGTCTAACTCTTCTTGCAGAACACCATTTAAGTACCAAAAGTAACTGTTCGTCTTTGCCATCGTCGCAGCTTTGTCTATTTCAAACGCCGCTTCTTTCTTTTTGTCTAATCTAACCAAAGCGAGAGATTTAGAATAATGCAGCGAGGCATCTTCTGAATTTAGCTTGATACCCTCGTCAAGCACGTTGATAGCTTTTTGGTCTAGCTGTTGCGCTCGGAAGTTGTCTGCGTAGCTTAACCAAACTTGAGGGTTGTTTGGCTCAAGCTTAGTTAACTCTGGGTATATCAGCGCCGCTTTATCCCAATCACGATGCCAACGGTAAACGTCTGCAAGTAATAACTTGGAAACATTATCTTTCTTACTGGACAAGTGTGCTGTCAGCTCTGAAACAGGCCCTTCAAGTGACTGCTGTTGCTCTGAACTCAAATTGGCGTAATCTCGAACGAGGTTAATCGCTGCTGTAATTCGCACCATGGCGGCGTCATCACTCAATAATGGTGAAATCAAACGCCAACGGTGCTCAATCATATATGGCTGTGCTCCCACAATCGCAGCTTCGCGAATACCTGCATCTTCATCCTGCAACCCACGCGCAACTGCAACCAATGCATTTTGGCTTGGATAGTTGGCTAACTCACGTAAAGCATCAATACGTTTTTCTGAAGACAACTTTTTATTTTGCGAATCATAAGACAGCTTTTCGACTCGTTGCGCCGGTGTCATTTGCGCTTCTTGTGGAGTGACAACCGTTGTCGGCGATACTTGATCTGGGTCTAGCAATGTTGTTTCTTGTGCCACTGCTGCTTGACTCGCAGCAATGCCGATCGAGATCACGAGTAATGATTTAGAGAGCAGCTTAATTTTTTGCATTCAATAACCTATATTCTTTCATTTCCGGGCCTGTAGCAGGCGTAGTGACTATCTTAAAACTTCGTTTCAAACACAGTCTGTGTTTGAGTAGCTTGCTGGCGTAGAATCTGGTCACTGTATTTACCGTGAACCACTGGGTTACCTGTCGCTCGTAAGATGTACGCCATCGACTGATCAACATGGGTAAAAAACTTCTTCCAACCCGCGCAGAGATAATTAAGACCAGGCTCACCTTGCCTAGTACGGATAAAACGGTTTTTGGGACATTCTCCAAAACATGCAAATTGATAATCACATTGAAGGCACTGTTGGGGCAGCGTACGACTTTTAGCAAACCCAAATTTCTGCTGCTCAGAGCTATAAGCGAGCGTATCGAGCTTTTCGTGATGAATGTTTCCAACCTTATATTCTGGGTACACGTAATGATCACACGCAAACACATCACCATTAGGCTCCATTGCTAAGCCTTTCCCGCAGATTTCACCTAACGTACACAGTGGGTTTTTTCTGCCCATCCAGGTTTCGATACTGGCTTCAAAGTACTGCACAAACACGTTGCCGATATCGTGTAAAACCCATTCATTGAAAATCGCGATCAGAAAATTTCCCCATGCTTCATCCGCAACGCAAAAAGGCTCAACAACGGCATCTTTATGACCTGGGATCAACCGTTTATCTCCTTGCTTTAGTTGCTCGTTTGGCTCCCAAGTTTGAGGGGCGGTTGTTCTGAATGTTTTCTGCTCAACTATTGGAATAAACTGCATTTGAGGGGAGCGTACTTCATCTCGCAAGAATCGGTACACTTCAAGTGGGTTACGGCTGGTCAAGTTGTTAACACAAGTGAGCGTAGCAAACTTTACTTCGTGCTTATGTAATAGTTCAACCGCATTCATAACTTGCCGGAATGTGCCTCTACCAGCTCGGTTTGTTCGATAAGCGTTGTGCATCATTTCTGGGCCATCAATGCTTAAACCGACGAGAAAGTTGTTCGCCTTTAAAAACTCACACCATTCATCGTTAAGCAGTGTGCCATTAGTCTGGAGATCATTGGAGATCGTAATGCCATCGGGACGGTATTTATTCTGTAGCTCAACAATTGTCTTGAAATAATCCAAACCTAGCATTGTCGGCTCACCACCCTGCCAAGAGAAAATAATTTCAGGTGTATTTTGTCCCGCTATATATTGACGGATATAGGTCTCGAGCGTTTCCCCATCCATGACTGGTGAGCAGCCTGGCTTGTACTCAAGTAAATCTTGTTTGCTTAGGTAGTAACAATAGGTGCAATCGATATTGCACACTGCACCGATAGGTTTCGCCATGACATGTAATCGCTTGGAAGCTTTTCCATTGAACTGCGGACCTTGAGTTATGTGCATTCATCACCTTCTTAGTTGCTAGCCTGCGCCCAACGGCGTTAAGACTAATCATTAAGTTAATCGCCTAGTGTGATGATAATGTTCAATTATTCGTGGCGCTTGTTATAGTGTGTATAACTGTTTTTCATAGACTTGCCTGATAAAATTTTTTGATCATAAATGTTGATGGAGCTCCCCTATGAAG
>NZ_WXWS01000395.1:0-7826 GCF_009904715.1 Vibrio sp. V42_P2S4T144
AAACAATAATAACCAGAGCCCGATCAGATATGCGCAAATTAGTTGTAGGAATAACGATTGCTTCTTTAATGGGATGTTCAATGGGTCATCGGAATCCAGTGGAAGTTAAAGAAGCGCTCAATGAATCGATCAATCAAGCGAACAGCCGCACATTGGAAGAAATCCCTTCTTCTGTTGAGGCAGACTTGATGCCAAATTTAGACTCGAACGTTGCATCAGAGCAAGGCACCTCGAAGCGTTTTCGTATTCAAGCGAATGCGGTCGATGCAAGAAGCTTTTTCGCTTCGTTGGTGAAAGGCACAGAGTACAGTGTGGCGATTCACCCATCGGTACAAGGTAATATCACTGTCAACTTGTCAGATGTGACATTGGATGAAGTTCTGAATGTCGTACAGAATATGTATGGCTATGACGTGGTGAAGTCTGGCAAAGTTATTCAAATCTACCCAGCAGGTATGCGTACGGTGACCATTCCAGTCGATTACCTGCAGTTCAAGCGTTCTGGTCGCTCATTAACCAGCATTGTTACGGGCTCTGTAACCTCGGCTGGTACGTCTAATTCTGGTGGTAGCTCAGACAGTTCTGACTCGTCAGACTCTAACAATGGAAACAACAACGATAGCTCGACCACATCTACGGGTGGTACACGCATTGAAACCATCACTGAAAGTGATTTCTGGCCGATGCTGCAGCAAGCTGTTGCGAATCTAATTGGTTCAGGCAAAGGGCAAAGTGTGGTTGTAACGCCACAAGCGGGAGTTATTACGGTTCGAGCATTTCCAGATGATATTCGCGAAGTACGCGAGTTCTTAGGTGTATCGCAGGAGCGCATGCAGCGCCAGGTCATTCTTGAAGCTAAAATCCTAGAAGTGACGTTGAATGATGGCTACCAACAAGGCATCAACTGGTCAAACTTATCGGCGTCAATTGGTAACTCGGGTAGTATCGTAGTCAACCGCCCTGCGTCGACATTACCACCATTGGATGCGATTGGCACGCTATTGGGCGGTCAAACCAACGTGACTATTTCGGATGGTAACTTCAATGCCGTGTTGAGCTTTATGTCTACGCAAGGTGACTTGAACGTCCTTTCGAGCCCTCGTATTACCGCTGCCAACAACCAAAAATCTGTCATCAAGGTCGGTACCGATGAGTACTTTGTTACCGAGCTATCGAGCAATGCAGGCAACGGTGAAAACTCAAATGCAGTTCCTGAAGTGGAACTGACGCCATTCTTCTCGGGTATTTCCCTCGATGTAACTCCGCAAATTGATAACAAAGGCAATGTGTTCCTGCATGTTCACCCCGCAGTTATTGAAGTCACGGAAGAAGTGAAGCAATTGAACTTGGGCGGAGATTTCCAAAACATCCAACTGCCATTAGCGAAAAGCTCTATTCGTGAATCAGACTCGGTTATTCGTGCTAAAGATGGCGATGTTGTGGTTATCGGCGGGTTGATGAAACAGCAAAATCGTGAGCTTGTTTCTAAAGTCCCATTTTTGGGCGATGTACCAGCACTGGGGCATTTGTTCCGCAACGTGAATAACGTAACTGAGAAAACAGAATTGGTCATCTTGCTAAAACCGACCGTAGTTGGCGTGAACTCTTGGCAGAAAGAGCTAGAGCGCTCTCGTGATCTGCTGCAAGAGTGGTTCCCAGATGCGCAATAAGCGCTGGGAAAGGTTCTGTTTTTTAATAGGTTTGTGATTCGAGTATGTACTTGTCCCACTTTGGATTCCGAGTTCAGCCTTTTTCGTTAACCCCAAATACAGAAATGTTCTTGGGGTTAGTCCCTCACTATGAGGCGATCCAAACCATCCTAGCTGCCGTGCAAATGGGAGAAGGGGTGATTAAGGTGACGGGAGAAGTCGGCACTGGAAAAACCATGGTATGCCGTAAGCTGATCGAGCAGATTGAATCTGAAGTTGAGCTTATTTACTTACCCAATCCAGTGTTGAATGGGGAACAGTTGCAGTTTGCTGTCGCCAGAGAGTTAGGTATCGAGAACGATGATCCGCTGCGCATCGTTTCCCTCATTCAAGAGCACTTGATTCAAGTACATGCCTTGGGAAAGAAAACCGTCTTGATCGTTGATGAAGCGCAAGCTCTTTCCCCACAAGCTTTAGAAACATTGCGTCTATTTGGCAACCTAGAAACGGAACAAGATAAGCTCATTCAATTGGTGTTATTCGGACAACCTGAGTTGGATGAAAGATTGGCTAACCATGAGCTAAGGCAGTTTCGTCAACGCATTACGTTTAGCTGCCAGTTACGTCCTCTCTCTATCGATGAAGGCGTGGCTTACATCAATAATCGTTTAGATAAAGCAGGCAATGGGGCGCACATTTTTTCTATTGAACAGAAAAAAGCGATTTGGCGTTCATCCATGGGGATTCCGCGCTTGATAAACCAAATTAGCCACAAGTCGTTGCTTGCTGCATTTAATGAGCGTTGCACACTATTGAAAAATCATCACGTTTACGCCGCTATGCACGATACGTTTGATGCCCGTAAACCTAAGTTTAAAACACCCGTATTTTGGGGATGGAGTCAACCTTGAGTGCCATCAATAAAGCATTATCAGAACTTGCTGAAAAAACATCGCCGTCAGAGCTTACTCGTGCGGAGATTCCAAGAGTCTCACGCAGTAAACCTTGGCTTTGGCTTGTCGCCGGTTTTTCGTTAAGCCTTGCGGTTGGTAGCTGGGCGGTCTCTCGCGGTCCTGTCCCTTCAGGCGAGCTATCACAGTTTCAAACCGACGCTATGCCACTGTCGTCTGTGAATGTCTCACCAATTGTTTCATCGGAGCGCACTCACTCGCCAACGAGTAAAATGACGCCCGATACAACTCAAGTGGTTTACACTAAACCAGCCACACAGCAGGTAGTGCAACAGCCTCACATACAAGAGACTGATAGGTTCACGCCAAGATCTGAGATAAATATCGCCTCTGAAGATGCAGTTTTACTCGCGCAGTTAGCAACGATGCCGAGCGAGGAGCAATACGATCACGTAACCCACACGACATCAGAAAACAGCTCAATGCGTATTGAGCAGGTTGAGCTTACTCACCGCCAATTATCTCTTAAAGCGGTTAGCCGAGCGGAAAAGGCACTCGATGCTAACGATATGCAAACGGCGTTATCGGCTTATGCCGAGGCGTTGCGTTATGAGCCAATGAATGCAGACACGCGTCAAAAGTTATCAGCGTTGTACTTTGGTAAAGGTGACACGCGTAAAGCATATGAGATTATTCAAGAAGGCATCAACCTAGATACGAACAACCAAGTACTCCGCTTGGCCTTGTCTAAGTTGTTAGTGAAAGCTAATCAACCTGAAGCGGCGCTGAGCCCGCTTGTTCATTTGCCTCCAGTACCAAGTCGAGATTACTTGGCGATGCGTGCGGCATTGGCACAAAAACACAAGCAAAATGACATTGCGCTTGAGAGCTATCAACTCCTAACTCAGCGTGAGCCGGAAAACGCGCGCTGGTGGTTAGGTTTGGCTATTCAACAAGAGCGCGCCCTGGCTTTTACTGCCGCGATTAACTCTTACAACCAAGCTCTGGGTAAAGTTGGCATTTCGAATCAATCGCAAGCATTTATCCGTGACCGTTTGAGCATCTTGAAAGAGTTGGAGAGCGCACAATGAAAATTCAGTTGAGAAAACGCTTGGGCGATCTTCTGGTTGAGGAAGGTATCGTCTCTGAAGAACAAATCCAGCAAGCACTAAACGCACAACGCAGTACCGGGCAGAAGCTAGGGGATGCGTTAATTGACCTTGGCTTTATTACCGAAAAGCAAATGTTGGACTTCTTGTCTCAGCAGCTTGGTTTGCCACTGATCGATCTTGGTCGTGCGCCTGTGGATGCCGAAGCCGTGCAGATTCTACCTGAGGTACACGCACGTCGCTTACGTGCGATGGTCGTTGCTCGAAATGGGGACACCCTGCGCGTTGCTATGAGCGACCCTGCGGACTTGTTCATTCAAGAATCATTGATGAACTTGTTAGGTCAATACAACCTTGAGTTCATTGTGGCTTCAGAGCGTCAGCTTATTTCAAGCTTTGACCGTTATTACCGCCGTACTAAAGAGATCGCCTCCTTTGCTGAACAGCTGCATGAAGAGCATAAAGATGTACAAAGCTTTGATTACGGTATTGATGAAGCCGATAGTGAAGAGGTTACCGTTGTAAAGCTGGTTAATTCCATGTTTGAAGATGCGGTACAGGTTGGAGCTTCGGATATTCATATTGAGCCAGACGATCAAGTGTTGCGTTTGCGCCAGCGTATTGATGGCGTATTGCATGAAACGCTCTTAAATGAAGTGAATATTGCATCGGCTTTGGTTCTTCGACTGAAGTTGATGGCACACCTAGATATTTCTGAAAAGCGCTTGCCGCAAGATGGCCGATTCAATATCAAAGTTCGTGGCCAATCAATTGATATTCGTATGTCGACGTTACCAACGCAGTACGGAGAATCTGTAGTAATGCGTCTGCTTAACCAGTCCGCTGGTTTGCGTCCGTTAGAAGAGTCGGGCTTGCCGCCAGACTTGCTTGCTCGCTTACGTCGACAGTTGGCGCGTCCGCATGGCATGATTTTGGTTACCGGGCCGACAGGTTCCGGTAAAACCACCACGCTTTACGGCGCATTGAGTGAGCTCAACGAACCTGGGAAAAAGATCATTACAGCAGAGGACCCGGTTGAATATCGTCTGCCTCGCATCACTCAGGTACAGGTTAACAGCAAGATCGATCTAACTTTCTCGCGTGTTCTTAGAACCTTTTTACGTCAAGACCCAGACATCATTCTTGTTGGTGAGATGCGTGACCAAGAGACGGTAGAAATTGGTCTGCGAGCTGCACTAACGGGTCACTTAGTATTGAGCACTCTCCACACCAACGATGCTGTCGACAGTGCGTTACGTATGATCGACATGGGTGCGCCGGGTTACTTGGTTGCTAGTGCAGTCAGAGCTGTGGTGGCGCAGCGTCTTGTGCGCCGAGTTTGCCCCGATTGTAAAACAGAAGACCACTTAGATGAGTCTCGCCAGCAGTGGTTAGCTGGGCGTTTCCCAAATCAAGTTAGCACCATTTTTTATAAAGGCGCAGGTTGCCAAAACTGTAATTTGACTGGTTATCGAGGCCGAATCGGTGTGTTTGAAATGCTCGAACTTGAGCAAGAGATGATGGATAAGTTGCGCGCTAATGATGCGGTTGGCTTTGCGCAAGCCGCGCGCCGCTCAGAAAACTATAAGCCACTGCTTGCTTCTGCAATGGAACTGGCGCTACAAGGCACCGTCAGTTTGGACGAAGTGATGACCCTAGGTGAGGGCGATGCTTCTGGTAAGACTGATCCCATTTTCATATAGGTAAGTGAATGCCAACTTTTCGTTATCAAGGCCGCACGCTAGACGGCTCATCAACTAACGGCAAAATCGAAGCAGTGAACTCTGAAGCTGCAGCGGAAGCATTGATGAATAAAGGGGTCATCCCGCTCAATGTACGTTTAGAGAAAGAGTCGGCAAAAAGCCAAGTGAGCTTATCTAAGCTGTTTGTGCCTGCTATTCCGTTGGAAGTAATTATTCTTTTCTCTCGCCAGTTGTTTAGTTTGACTAAAGCTGGCGTACCTTTGCTGCGCTCTATGCGTGGCTTGTTGCAAAATTGCGAAAACAAACAGCTCAAAGAGGCGCTAGAAGATGTCGTTTCTGAACTGAGTAATGGCCGAGGTTTGTCTTCTGCGATGCAGCAACACAGTAAAGTATTCAGCCCTCTGTTCGTTTCTATGATCAACGTCGGTGAGAATACGGGTCGGCTTGACCAAGCGCTATTGCAACTGGCGAATTACTACGAACAGGAACTTGAGACTCGCAAACGCATTAAAGCGGCGATGCGTTATCCGACGTTTGTCATTATCTTTATCACCATTGCCATGTTTGTATTGAATATCTTGGTGATCCCTGAGTTTGCATCGATGTTCACGCGCTTTGGGGTTGAGCTACCACTGCCGACGCGTATTTTGATCGCGACTTCTAATTTCTTTGTTAATTATTGGGTGTTGCTGGTTGTGGCAATGATTGGCGCGTTTACGGTGTTCAGAGCGTGGGTGGCGACGGCTGATGGTCGGGAGAAGTTCGATAAGTTTCGGCTTCGGCTGCCAATTGTAGGCGATATCGTTAATCGTGCGCAGCTTTCTCGTTTTGCCAGAACCTTTTCGTTGATGCTGAAATCAGGGGTGCCACTTAACCAGTCTTTGGCTTTGGCCGGGGAAGCCTTAGGGAACCGTTTTTTAGAAAACCGAATTCTTGAGATGAAGTCCGCAATTGAAGCGGGTAGCACCATTTCAGTGACGGCCATCAACAGTAAAATATTCACCCCATTGGTGATTCAGATGATTGCAGTAGGTGAAGAAACTGGTCGTATTGATGAGTTGCTGCTGGAGGTGTCGGACTTTTACGATCGAGAAGTCGATTACGATCTAAAAACGCTGACCGCAAGAATAGAACCATTACTTTTGGTGATTGTCGCAGGCATGGTCATGGTGCTGGCATTGGGTATCTTCCTACCAATGTGGGGAATGCTCGACATCATCAAAGGCGGCTAATAGGTGGTTGAAAATCAAAGCCGAGCAACGCTTATTGTGTTTGGGGTTATTGCTACGATTATGGCGGTGGGTTTGGCGGTCAAATTACGTCCTGTGACCGAGCAAGCACAAGTAACAGGGGCTAAGTTGGCGAGAGTTTGGATGCAAGATAGTGTTCAGCGTTATCGTCAAGCTTGGCTAGTACAAGGCGAGCCAGAGCATATGCTGATGGATGGTTTTAACCTTACTATGACTGAGGACGGGTTAGTGTCTCCCTTTACTCAGCAAGGTGTATTAGATTGTGGCTATTGGCTAGCGGTGCATTACCCCCAACGTAAAATAATGACCAACAAGTTAATAGATATCAGTGGAGTCATCAAAACTGATCGTTATGTCTGTCAATACACTTATGAAAATGGTCAGTCGATTGTAGTTATTTCAACAGCTAATCAACTGAAAATAGACGTCGAAATGTCGGCGGAGTGAATTTTTTGACACCTAATCACTATAATTGGTATTGAAAGTCGGTATAATGCAATCATTACCATAAGTAAGAAGCTGTAATAGAGGGTAAACAATAATGTGTTTTTCTCATTGCAGCATGAACTGAATAATGGCGAATCGTCATTCTGCTCAAGCGGTAGATACAGTATCCACTTCACGGTCAGTTTTAGTGAACGTTGCTGCCCCAAACCGTTTTGACAATATCCAAAATGGTCGCGTGACCTAAACGAAACTTTGCAGTTGTACTGCATGCTTACATAGAGAGAGTAAACAATGAAAAGACAAGGTGGTTTCACCCTTATCGAATTAGTAGTGGTAATTGTAATCCTAGGTATTCTAGCGGTCACTGCAGCACCACGTTTCCTTAACCTGCAAGATGATGCTCGTGATTCAGCTCTTGATGGTTTGAAAGGTGCTATGACTGGTGCTGCTGGCATTACTTACGGTAAAGCAGCAATTGAAGGTCAAGAGGCAACAGCTGACGGTGCAATCAGTATCGGTACTTCAACTTTAAACCTAGAGTTTGGTTACCCAGAAGCAACTTCGGCAGCGCTATCTCTAGTTGTTGATGGTCTATCGGAAGATTGGGTTGTTAAGAAAGTAGATACTAATGCTGACCCTAAATACATTTCATACGGTTTCGATAACTACGACACGAAATGTGTTAAATACACTCAAGCTAAAGACAAAGATACTCCAGCAACAGTCGCTGTTACTAAAACTGCGAATGAGTGTAAGT
>NZ_WXWS01000253.1:0-7779 GCF_009904715.1 Vibrio sp. V42_P2S4T144
AAAAACTCACCTTTTTAGTTTATTCGTATAGAAAACAGACAAAAGACTCTAAAAAACTATAGAAAAGGGGCCAAACGGCCCCTTTAGTGTGATTTTTATCTCAATTTTACTGTATCCATACAATTATTGATGAGCACAAATTTGGTCATTAGTAACAATTAGCTGCACTGTCTTGTCTGGAACGATTTCACCAGAAAGAATTGATTTGGCTAACGGGTTCTCGACATTCTGCTGAATTGCACGTTTTAAAGGACGCGCACCATACACAGGATCGAAACCAACTTGAGCGATCAAATCGAGTGCTTTGTCGGAAACTTCTAGTTGATAGCCTTTCTCCTCTAGTCGTTTCGCCAAACGTTCCAATTGAATAGAAGCAATGGACTTAATGTGCTCTTGACCAAGTGGATGGAACACCACGATTTCGTCAACACGGTTCAAGAACTCTGGGCGGAAGTGTTTGCTAACCACATCCATCACTTCACTCTTGATACCTTGATAGTCTAATGTTGCGAAATTCTCTTGGATACGAGATGAGCCCAAGTTCGATGTCATGATCACAACCGTATTACGGAAGTCAACAGTACGACCTTGACCATCCGTTAAACGCCCATCATCGAGAACTTGCAGCAGAATGTTAAATACATCCGGATGCGCTTTCTCTACTTCGTCTAACAAAATTACCGAATACGGCTTGCGACGAACCGCTTCAGTTAAGTAACCACCCTCTTCATATCCGACATAGCCTGGAGGAGCACCAACCAACCTTGCCACTGAGTGTTTCTCCATGAACTCAGACATATCGATACGGACCATCGCATCTTCACTGTCGAACATAAAGCTCGCAAGCGTCTTACAAAGCTCTGTTTTACCCACACCAGTTGGACCTAAGAATAAGAAGGAGCCAATTGGTCGGTTTGGATCAGAAAGCCCAGCTCGACTACGACGAATGGCATTCGATACAACAGAGACCGCTTCGCTTTGACCTACCACACGATTATGCAGCACGTCTTCCATGCGAAGTAGTTTCTCTTTTTCCGCTTCTAGCATCTTGGATACCGGAATACCGGTTTGCTTAGAAAGTACTTCTGCAATCTCGTTGTCGGTTACTTTATTACGCAATAGCGTCATTTCCTGCATTTCAGCTTGGGTTGCAAGATCTAACTGCTTCTCAAGTTCAGGAATACGACCATATTGAAGCTCCGACATGCGGTTTAGATCACCAGCTCGGCGAGCAAACTCCATGTCCATACGAGCTTGTTCAAGCTCAGACTTAATATGTTGAGTACCAGAAAGAGCTGCTTTTTCTGTATTCCAAACCTCTTCTAGTTCAGCGTACTCACGTTCTTTTTCATTGAGTTCTTCATTAAGCGCTTTCAAACGCTTTTCACTCGCTTCATCGTGCTCGTTACTTAGTGCTTGCTGCTCAATTTTGAGTTGGATGATTTTACGCTCAAGCTTATCCAAGGACTCCGGCTTAGAGTCAATTTGTAAACGAATGCTTGAAGCCGCTTCGTCGATTAAGTCGATCGCTTTATCCGGCAACTGACGGTCGGAGACATAGCGATGTGACAAACTCGCCGCAGCAACAATCGCTGGGTCGGTAATTTCGACGTGATGATGAAGCTCATAACGCTCCTTCAAGCCACGTAAAATCGCCACGGTATCCTCAACGGTCGGCTCATCCACCAGCACTTTTTGGAAACGACGTTCTAATGCTGCATCTTTTTCGATGTACTGACGATATTCATCCAATGTTGTTGCGCCAACACAGTGCAGCTCACCACGAGCTAATGCCGGTTTTAGCATGTTGCCCGCATCCATTGAGCCTTCACCTTTACCAGCGCCGACCATAGTGTGTAGCTCATCAATGAAGAGGATGACGTTGCCTTCTTCTTTAGCAAGTTCATTCAATACTGATTTTAAACGCTCTTCAAATTCACCACGGTATTTAGCACCAGCAACCAGTGCGCCCATATCCAGTGATAGCACACGGCGACCACGCAGACCTTCAGGTACTTCATTGTTAACTATGCGCTGCGCTAAGCCTTCAACAATTGCTGTCTTACCTACGCCTGGTTCACCGATAATCACTGGGTTGTTTTTAGTACGACGCTGCAATACTTGGATAGTACGACGGATTTCATCATCACGACCGATAACAGGATCTAATTTACCTTGCTCTGCACGCTCGGTAAGGTCTATGGTGAACTTTTCCAATGCTTGGCGAAGCTCTTCTGCATTCGGGTCATTGACCTTTTGACCACCTCTGATCTTTTCGATTGCCTGGCTGACTTTTTGCTCTGTTAAACCGATCTCTTTGAGTAATTGCCCCAATGGTCCGCGATCTTCTAAAGCGGCAAGCAGGAAGACTTCAGACGAGATATAGGAGTCTTGACGCTTTTGCGCCACTTTGTCACACAGGTTAAACAATGTGCCCATCGAGCTAGAGAGCTGAACATCCCCACCGATGCCACTGACTTTTGGTAATCGATCTAACATTTCACTCAATTTAGAGCGTAAATGCGTTACGTCCACATCCAGCATAGTAAGCAATGGACGAATTGGACTGCCATTTTGATCAAGCAAAGCCACCATGAGGTGAACTGGCTCGATATATTGATGATCGCGCCCTAACGCTAGTGATTGAGCATCAGAGATAGCGATTTGAAACTTACTTGTGAATCGATCAAGACGCATATCTACCTTCCTAACCTCAACTAAAGGAAATTCTTTTGACAGTTAGAAAGATGGATACTCGGGTGGGGAATTTCAAGGGAGTGAATGAATAAAGATAGCTTTGCAAAAATAGTAGTATGCATCTTAGCACTTTGGTGCTTATAGCTAGTCTTCGATCCAAATAAAGGTTGCTTGTCGACCAGTCTTACCATCACGGCGATAAGAGTAAAAAGAGGCTTTATCTTGGTAAGTACAAAGTCCAGAATCAAACACTTGTGTCACACCAGCCCGGTTTAGACGTTGCGTTGCCAGCACCGACATGTCAGCAAACCATTTACCGTCGATATCGCGTGGAGCAAATGCTTGATTCGCCTGTGAATCAAAATCAACAAAAGCTTGCAGAACATCTTCACCCACTTCGAAGGCTTGAGGGCCAATGGCGGGGCCAAGCCACGCTATCACTTCACCAGAAAACAACGCTAACGCATTTTCGACAATGCCATTTGCTAAGCCGCGCCAACCTGCGTGAACAGCGGCTACTTGCGTACCTTGTGTATTAGTCAATAATACAGGTAAACAATCGGCGGTCATCGCTGAACAAATAACATGGCTTGAAGAAGTAAATACACCATCCGCATCAAGCACCTGTGTTGTTGGTTCATTTGCTTGAGCCACAACGGTTGAATGCGTTTGGTTTAACCAGATTGGCGCATTTGGCATGCTTGCCTGTTGCGCCAACCAAGCTCGGTTCTTCTCTACTAAAGACAAATCATCCCCAACGTGAGCACCTAAATTTAGCCCTTGGTAAGGGCCTGTCGAAAATCCGCCTATGCGTGTTGAGGCGAAAGCTTTGACATTTTTAGGCGCTGGCCAATTCGGAATGATTCTCTTCATATTAGAACTCTTCCGGTAAGCCGTGCTCTTCTGTATCTTGACGAAGCGCTTCAGTCATCACAACCATGTCATCAGGCACAGGGGCATGAAACTCAAGAACTTCGCCCGTAATTGGGTGCTCAAAGCGCAGCATTACTGCATGCAATGCTTGGCGATCGAAGCCACGGATCATTGCCGTTAGCTCTTCAGACGCACCTGTCGGGATGCGAGCACGTCCACCATATGCAATATCACCGAGCAGCGGATGCTGAAGATAAGACATGTGCACACGAATCTGGTGCGTACGACCCGTTTCTAGACGCAAGCGAATACGCGTGTGTTCGCGGAAGCGTTCAGCAACACGGTAGTGCGTTACTGCTGGTTTGCCCATTGGTGCTACCGCCATAAGCGTGCGCTTAGTAGAGTGACGACCAATAGGTTGATCCACTTTACCGCCCGCTGTCATACGACCAATAGCTATCGCTTCGTACTCACGAGTAATATTACGTTTTTGCAGTGCGCGAACCAGACGAGTTTGTGCAGGAACGGTTTTCGCCACCACCATCAAACCCGTTGTGTCTTTATCCAAACGGTGCACGATACCTGCACGAGGTACTTCTGCAATATCAGGGTAATGATGCAACAACGCATTAAGTACAGTGCCATCAGGCGTACCAGCGCCCGGATGAACCACAAAGTCACGAGGTTTGTTGATAACGATAATATCTTCATCTTCATAGACGATATCTAGCGGGATATCTTGCGCTTCCCAGCGTTCTTCATCTTCTAACTCGGCTTGCAATGTAATTTCCTCGCCACCCATTACTTTGGTACGAGGTTTAGTGACAACTTCACCATCAACTTGAACTTTCCCATCAAGCAGCCACTCTTTTAGGCGCGAGCGAGAGAAGTCCGCGAATAATTCGGCGATAGCTTGGTCTAAACGTTGACCTAACTGGCTATCTTTTACGGTATTTGTTAATACAATCTGCTGAGCCATATCGAACTTTTTTAAAAACTGTGAGACTAATGCTCACGACTGTGAAAAAATAGACTATTACGTCATTGTATCTGTTACTGGAAAGAAAGTAACGGCAGCTTAAGAAATATTTAGATTCAAGGAACAGACTCCTGATATGAAACGTCAGACTTTAACAGGCCTTTTAGCGGTATCCCTTCTGTTTGGATGTGCAAGCAAAGAAGAAATCGTTCCTGATGTGCCGCCTTCGGAACTGTATGCAGACGCACAGATTTCTCTTCAAAGTGGTAATTGGCTTTCTGCAATTGAGAAACTGGAAGCATTAGACTCACGTTACCCATTCGGTGCCTACTCTGAACAGGTGCAGCTTGACCTAATCTATGCGTACTACAAAAACGACGACCTTGCTTTGGGCTTGGCAACCATTTCTCGCTTTATGCGTTTAAACCCAACCCATGAAAAGATGGATTGGGTGCTGTACATGCGAGGTCTAAGCCACATGGCGCAAGATCGTAACTTTATGCATGATTTATTCAGCGTAGATCGAAGCGATCGCGATCCTGAACCGGTAAAAAAAGCGTTTGATGACTTCAAAAAACTACTTCAACGTTACCCGAATAGCCCATATGCAGAAGATTCACAAAAACGTATGGTCGCGCTGAAAAACCGTCTAGCGAACTATGATTTAGCGACTGCTGACTTCTACCTTCGCCGTGAAGCTTGGGTCGCTGCTATTAATCGCAGCCAAGAGCTACAAAAAGCGTATCCAGACACAGAAGCTGCACGTAAGTCACTGACTATCCAGCTAGAGGCCTACAAGCAACTTGGTTTGGAAGACGCCGTAGCAAGAACTGAAAAGCTTATAGAGCTCAACCCTGTGAAGTAATTGAACTTGCTTTAAACTGAACCGCCACCGTTTTTACCGTGGCGGTTTTTTATTACTCTCAATAGTGTATTCAGCCCTTTCTTGATGATCTTCCTAGCTCCACATATGCTTAAAGTTCTCCTCCCCCCTTTATAAAAAGGATGTGAACGTGACGATATCTAAGCTTTGCGCAGTTATGCTGCTCCTATTGTCTGCTTCCGTTTGCGCACTGCAAATCTCGCCGCTCAAACAGCCTCCTTATACTGGGGACCTCGATGTCATCAAGGAGAAGAATGTACTGCGCGTCTTAGTTTCTGCTGATTTAGGCTTTTACTACATTGAGGGCGGCACACCAAAAGGCATAGGCGCGGAATTGCTGGCGCATTTCGAAAAAGACCTTCGTAAACTCAAACCAAAGCTTAACGTACAAATTATTCCTGTTGCCCGCGACCAGCTACTGCCAGCCTTAGAAAACGGTTCAGGTGACTTAGTTGTCGCCAACCTGACTATTACCGACACGCGCAAACAGAAAGTGGAGTTCAGTTCACCCATTCTCACTGACATTCAAGAGTGGGTAGTGACAAACAAAAGCACACCAACGATGACGAAAATCGAACAACTGAGCGGCAAAGAGATTTGGGTGCGCGCCAGCTCTAGCTACTTTGAAAGCATTCAGACACTAAATAAGAAACTAAACAAAAAAGGCTTACCGCCTGTTATCGTGCACTTTATTGAAGAAACACTTCAAGATTATGAGCTGGTCGGAATGCTCAACAATGGTTACGTCAAAGCCATTGTTCTCGATAGCCATAAAGCCAAGCTTTGGCTGAAAGTGATGGATGATATTCGGGTGCACAAAAAAATCCCTATCCGCAAAAATGGCAAAATTGCTTGGGCAATGCGAGAAAATAGTCCCAAATTAAAAGCCGTCGTGAATAAGTTCATCCAGAAGTCTCGCTCTGGGACACTACTCGGTAACGTTATTTACGGTAAATACATCGATAACACGGGATGGTTGAACAGAGCTCTTAACCCTAAGAAAATTGCTCAACTAGAAAAACTCGCAGCGCTATTTTCACGCTATGGTGAGAAATACGATATCGACTATTTACTGATCGCTGCAATCGCTTACAAGGAATCAGGATTTAATAACGACCTAGTTGGAAGCCGAGGTGCCGTTGGCATAATGCAAGTCCTACCCAGCACCGCTCAAGATCCGAATATCAATATCAAAAATGTTCGACAATTAGAAAACAACATTCATGCTGGAGTGAAATACTTAGCTTTTTTGCGTAAGCAGTACTTCAGTGATCCTGATATTACTGCACAAAATAAACTCTACTTTACATTGGCGGCTTACAATGCGGGCCCCGGCAATGTAGAGCGTATTCGTAAGCGTGCAGCCCAACAAGGTTACGATCCTAATGTTTGGTTTAATAACGTGGAAGTCGTTATGCGGAAAAGTTTAAGCTCAACGGTTGGGTACGTCACAAGCATTAATCGCTACTACATAATATACAAACAACTAGAAAGTTTGGACCAAGTCAAAAGTCTAGAAAGGGTTTCACTAGCCCCAAAAGACCCCATTTTCATGATACCGCTACGAAAAGTCAGCCAAATGCCAGACAGTAAAAAGCCGCTTGTACAGTAAGCGGCTTTTTAAATGGATTCATTGGAAAGACTCAGTGATCGTCATCACACCTTACGTGTAGTTAAATTTTAACCACCTCAAATATTAGGCCGTAAAACTTCCCTAAAAACGAGGCCGTTTTCAGCTGAGTACTCTATTCAATCTACGGATTTACTAACCGATAACAAGCAATTTCACGATAAATCTCAGAAGTTCTTGAGTGAGATCACATTCATTTTTCATCATAAAAAACCCGAGCAAAATAATGATCTGAATCACATTTTTTTATGCTTAAAGCGGTAATCTGAACTCAACCCATGAGGGATGCAACAGAGGAAAAACACTTATGACAATGAATATCACTGGCAAAAACATCGAAATCACCTCTGCAATCCGAGCTCATATTGAGAGCAAATTTAAAAAACTGGAGAAATGGCAAGTAGACCTAATTGGTTGCCAAGCAACTTTCAGTGAGGAACCAAACAAACAGAAGAAATTCGAAGCGGTTATCAAAGTTCCTAAAGGCCAGCTCATTGCCTCAGCAACTCACGAAGATCTTTACGCAGCTATCAACGAAGTGGAGCAAAAACTAGAACGACAATTGAACAAGCTGACCCACAAACCTGAAGCTCGACGTGCAAGTAAGCCTGAGCTAGTGGAAGAAGAAGAGTAAACTGAACAGATTGAGGAAATAGCGCCGAAAGGCGCTATTTTTTTGCTTGACGCTCTCCCCAGCCTTGCTTATTGTGTTTAAAC
>NZ_WXWS01000673.1:0-7750 GCF_009904715.1 Vibrio sp. V42_P2S4T144
CGATCAATGTTTCATTTCGATCGTACAACACTCTTCAGATTAATTAGAACATTATAATAATTTAAAAAACCTTAGTTTGATTAGCCTAGCATCAGATTAGAATAGTAGGCCTATAATAAATAAAAAGGGAGTCACTCTCTGTGATTCCCTTTTATTATCGAGCGATAAAGCGCCGATGCGTTTCGATAACTAAAACGCAAACAATTCGCACTATTGCAGTTTCTCTATTCCCATATTGAACAGTGCAAAACTATAAATATCTGCATTTGTCTCAATTATTTTACGCGTTGGTGTGCCTGCACCATGTCCTGCATTGGTTTCGATGCGAATTAAGATCGGATTTGAACCCGCTTGCTTCGATTGCAACTCAGCTGCAAATTTGTATGAGTGAGCAGGAACAACACGGTCATCATGATCACCGGTTGTAATCAATGTTGCTGGGTATTCCACCCCTGCTTTTACATTGTGCACCGGCGAATAACTTTTCAGATATTGGAACATCTCTTTACTTTGCTCTGCCGTGCCGTAGTCATACGCCCAACCAGCACCTGCGGTAAAAGTATGGTAACGCAGCATATCCAATACGCCGACTGCTGGCAGCGCCACTTTAAACAGCTCTGGACGTTGCGTCATAACGGCCCCTACTAACAAGCCACCATTCGAACCACCGTTAATGGCTAACTTGTTTGATGACGTTACCTCTTCATCAATTAGGAATTCAGCCGCAGCAATAAAGTCATCAAACACATTTTGCTTTTGCATTTGAATGCCAGCGTTGTGCCACTCTTTACCATACTCCCCACCGCCACGAATGTTCGCTACCGCGTAGACACCACCAAGCTCCAACCAAGCCGCACGTGTCGGGTTAAAAGATGGTGTGAGGCTGATGTTGAAACCACCATAACCATATAGGATGGTTGGTGCACTGCCGTCCATCGGTGTCCCTTTTTTATAGGTGATGATCATCGGCACTTTTGTTCCGTCTTTTGAGGTGTAAAACACCTGGCGAGAGTCATACAAAGCTGGATCAAATGGCGCTTTAGATTTGTAGTACACCTCGCTATCACCATCTTTGATGTTCAGACGATACGTAGTGCTGGGCATCTTGTAATTGGTGAAAGAATAGTAGACTTCGGTTTCATCTTTTTTACCCGAGAAACCGTATGCGCTGCCAATATCAGGCAATTTGATTTCTCGGATGAGTTTGCCGTTCATGTCGTATTGCTTCACCATCGAGATCGCATCAACAATATAACTCGCAAACAAATTGCCACCCGCGGTAGAAACGCGTAACACATTCTTTGTTTCAGGGATCAAATCTTTCCAGTTTTTGGGCTGCGGCTGACTCGCATCCACCGTCACGACGCGTTTGTTCGGCGCGTTAAGGTTCGTAACCAAGTACAGCTTCGTGCCTTGGTTATCTATCACCCAAGTATCAGAACTGGTGTTATCTAAAATGGTTTTAAGCGGGCTGTTTGGCTTACTCAGATCTTTAAAGAACAGTTTGTTACCCGATGTCGATACGCTGGCTGAGATAAACAAGTAGCGTTCATCATCCGACGTATAGCCGCCAACATAACGGTATTTCTCTTCCTCAAAGCCGCCGAAAATCAGCTGGTCTTCACTTTGCTTCGTTCCAAGTTTATGAAAGTAGAGCTTGTGTTGATCTGTCTTCGCGGAAAGTTCACTCCCCTGTGGCTTGTCATAACTTGAGTAATAGAAACCTTGATTGCCGAGCCAACTGATGCCGCTGAACTTAATATCCACCAGCGTTTCACCGACGGGCTTTTTGGTTTCTGTGTCTAACACAATGACTTTGCGCCAATCGCTACCGCCTTCCGAAATGCTGTATGCGACCAAAGAACCGTCTCGTGAAAAGCTCACTCCCGCTAACGATGTGGTGCCATCCTCACTAAAAGTATTTGGATCGAGGAAAATTTCTGCTTCACCATCACCTAACTGCCGATAAAGCACATCTTGGTTTTGTAACCCGTCATTTTTATAGAAATAAGTGAACTTACCCTCTTTGAACGGTTGGCTTTGCTTTTCGTAGTCCATGAGCTTAGTGATGCGCTCTTCAATCTGCTCGCGGTAAGGGATTTTCGACAGATAATCAAACGTCACTGCATTTTGTGCCTTCACCCATTCTGCGGTTTCTGGGCTGAGATCGTCTTCCAACCAACGATACGGATCACTCACTTTTGTACCAAAGTAGTCATCGACAACATTCACTTTTTGTGTGGTTGGGTACGTGATGGCTTTCAGGGTTACCTGTTCAACCGACGACTGCGCCGCTTCATTTGCATGCGCCACAGACAACACACTTCCGAGTGCGAGAGCCGTTGCGAGTGCTAGGGTGTTCTTTTTCATGAAATTCCTTTTTATTTTTCTGTTGTCTTTTTGTGCAATACATCAGAACTCTACTATATATCGACAAAATGAATCTAATTTCATTAAACGAGTTGTGAAAGCCATCCTAACTCCCTCATTTCCTGCCAGTTCTACAAACCAGTAAGTGGAAGTGTAGAACTTGGGAACAACACTGAAGAGCTACGATGGCGTTTACTCTCTTTCGTCTAAGTCAGCTCGATTTGGCGCAAAACCCCAGACTCAGAAGCGAAATCTTGGTCGTGACTGATCAGAACAAATCCACCTTTGTATGTATTTAACGCCTGACTAAGCATTATTTTTGACTCGAGGTCGAGATGGTTATCTGGTTCATCAAGCAGCAGCAAAGGCTGAGAATTTTGGTGGCTGACTATCAGCATCGCGAGCTTCATCTTCTCGCCACCGCTCAGTAGGCGCCCCAATCGAAACACTGCATGTCGACGAAAACCGATCCCGGCCAATAAGGTCCTCGCTTCACTTTCCGTCATCTCTTGGCAGCTCTCCATTACGTTCTCAAGTAACGAAAGATTTGGATTCACTGCACCAAAATGTTGGTCGAGATAATACAAAGGCGTATTCACTTTCAGCTCACCACTCTGCAACGATAACTCGCCAAGCAACGTCTTTAACAAGGTTGATTTTCCGCAGCCATTTTTCCCTTTGAGATGGACTTTGTCGTTCGCAAAAATCTGCAACGTGATAGGTGTAGAATTCCCAAAAGGTAATATACCTTCTTGTATCGACAATACTTTTCGCGAACGGTTCGGATTATCTGTAAGATAAAGATTTTGCGCCTTGAGTTGCTCATGTCGCAATTGCAACGCCTGTTCTTTGGCTTGTAAATGCGCTTGTCTGAGTTGCTCATTCTTATTGCGATTTGAGGCGCTGGCGGTCGCACTATCCTTTTTTCCATCAAGCAAAATTTTGGGCTGGCTGCCGTCTTTGCGCAGTTTGTTCCCTTGCGCGGCGCGTTGGTCTGCTTTTTCGCGATTTTTCTGGGCTTGCTCGGCTAACCGTTTTTTCTGTTTATCGACTTGCGCTAACTGCCTCTCGATCGCTTGCAGTTCAGTGCGTTTTTTCTCGGCGTACACATCGTAATTTCCACCAAAAACTTGTAAGCCTAGGCCCGAGAGTTCCCAAATTTCCTCCATCTCTCGCAGCAGCTCACGATCGTGACTGATGAGTAAAATCGCGCCGCTGAAATGCGTCATAGACTCTATCAGCCATTGTTTCGCCTGGGTATCGAGGTGATTGGATGGTTCATCGAGAATCAAAAGCTCCGTTTCGTTTTCAAACAACTGCCATAGCTGCAAACGTGCCAACTGACCACCACTGAGCCGAGCACAAGAGAAATCAGGGTCTTGCGGTAATCCCATCGCAGCGAGCTGCTGTTTGAGTTTTAATTCAATATCCCACTGCTCACCAACCAGTTCGAACCAATGTTCAGAAACATCACCTTGTTCAATCTGCTTTAAAGCATGCAAGACCGCATCTTTGCCCAGAAACTGGGCGATCGATTGCTGACCTGAAAGCAGATCAGACGGCTGCTGGCGATACATCATGAAAGAAGAGGGAGCATTCACAACACCGCTGGCAGGCTGAGTTTCGCCCGCCAAAATGGAAGCCAAAAGCGACTTGCCGATGCCATTGCGCCCAACCAAACCAACACGTCGTTTAGTCATGGAACAAGAAATAGACTGGAATAGCGTATCGCCATTATCAAACTGATGGCTAACATTAAAAGCTTGTAAAACTGGCATAATTTGCCTCCTGTATGACAGGGACAACAGCCGTAGCTATGATTTGAGATTGCAACAAAACGCGTGCACAAACGCATTAAGCTCTATGTAAAGCTCGACGATATACGTCAAATCAAAAAGTCGTCTTGTTGCAAAGAAATATCGGAAAGTGAGCTACGCCTACTAACCCTGCAGATCCAAAAAATAAGTAAAAATATGGATGACAGGTTTAGTTCTTCATGTTGGCGTAATCTCCTAGAGAAATGATGCGCAGAGTGTAGCCGCTTTTTTGTTCAAAAAGCAAGCTTTCTAGCCAAATGAGAACAAAAAGAAAGTTTCACAGTAAGTTGTTATATCACATTAACTTTTTAACAAGTCTTTGAACAATTTCGAGATCTTAGCAACACAATTTTTATCCAAGCCATACTATGCTTAGGGTAAAGATAATCCACATAAGGGCGTGGTTATGAAATACAAACATATCCTTGTTGCACTCGAACTGTCAGATGAAAGCACCGTGCTTATCGACAGAGCGGTATCAATGGCAAACTATCTCGACTCCGATATCTCCTTTATTCATATTGATGGTACGCACGGAGAAATCTATCGTGAGCTTGTAGACATTAAAGAAAACCCGGATCAAAGGCCGTTGAATGAGCATTCAATGGAATGTTTAAAAACATTTAGTGATTACATGGATTACCCACTTAAACATTTCTTCGTAGGTACTGGCGACTTGGCTGATAAATTAGAGGTCACCATTAAAGAGCAAGAAGTGGATCTTCTGATTTGTGGTCACCACCAAGATTTCTGGAGCAAGATTATTTCTTACTCCAGACACTTAATTAACAAGTCACCGGTGGATATTCTAGTCGTCCCTATTCATGATTAGTAAAACGTAACGCTTCCCAAAACCACCAATTTATTTGGTGGTTTTTTATTGATATTGAAACAGCTTAAACAGTTTTCCAAACTAGCTTGGCGATCATTTATGAGTTACATTTTCTAACCAACCCGCGCTCCTACTGGGCATGGTTATTTAGATAGCAAGGATCCCTATGGCAAATAAAAAAGTACTCATTCTCTTTGCTCATCCTTCCCAGCATCGTTCAGAAGTGAATACTCCACTTTTCAAAGAAGCTCAAAAAATTGAAGGCGTGACATGTGTTGATCTCTATGGCGAATACCCTCGTTTCGATATTAATATCGACCGTGAGCAGCAACGCTTACGTGAGCATGACGTGGTGATTTTCCAATTCCCACTATATTGGTATTCAACGCCTGCGATTTTAAAAGAGTGGCAAGATCTGGTTTTGGAATATGGCTTTGCTTACGGTACAGATGGCACAGCACTGCAAGGTAAGACCATGCTTTGTGTGCTGTCTGCAGGGGGTAAAGAAGAAGCTTATAAGGCAGAGGGCTACAACCACTTTACGATTCGTCAACTGCTTGCGCCTATTGAACAAATGTCCGCACTGACAGGCATGAACTACATTGCCCCTCTCGCGATGTTTGGCGCACGTACAGCAGATGAAGAAGGGCGAATCCCTCGTCATGTTGAGCGGTACAAGAGCCTGCTAACAGCTTTAGTCGAAGATAGGTTGGATGTTGAAGCTGCGGCGTCATTAATCAAGCTTAACAGCGCATTGCCAGAGCTCATTAAGGAGGCTTCATGACAGGGATATTCTTACAAGCCTTCGTATATTTGATTGCTGCTGTAATTGCAGTCCCACTTGCTAAGCGTTTGGGACTTGGGTCCGTTTTAGGCTATCTCATCGCAGGTGTGGTCATTGGCCCAATTATCGGTTTAGTCGGTGAAGAAACAACAACAATCCAGCACTTTGCCGAGTTTGGCGTGGTGATGATGCTGTTTCTCGTTGGCTTAGAGCTCGAACCCAAAATGTTGTGGGCGATGCGCAATCGCTTAATGGGCTTAGGAGGTCTGCAAGTCGGCGGTACCGTCGCGGCGATTATGGGTATTGCCTTGTATTTTGACCAGCCTTGGACCATAGCCTTAGCCATAGGTTTGATCTTCGCCCTCTCTTCTACTGCGATTGTTTTGCAAACTTTTAGCGAAAAAGGATTAACGAAGACGGAAGGTGGACAAAACGCTTTCTCCGTGTTGCTTTTTCAAGATATTGCAGTGATACCAATGTTGGCGTTCATTCCTCTATTGGCCTTACCTGAATTAATTGAACAGGCACAGTCCGCGGCTCAAACAGCCGCAGCGCACCATGAAGAATTAAGCCTCGTTGCGGGGTTGCCCGGCTGGGCATACGGCATCGTAATCACAGCATCGATTGCAATCGTAGTCGTTGGTGGACACTTTTTAAGTCGACCTCTGCTCAATTATGTGGCTAGCTCTGGTTTGCGAGAAATCTTTACCGCAACTGCACTCATGCTGGTCATTGGTATCGCTGCACTGATGAGTTTAGTGGGCTTATCTCCTGCCTTAGGAACCTTCTTGGCTGGCGTTGTATTGGCGAACAGTGAATTCCGCCACGAGTTAGAATCCAATATCGAACCATTTAAAGGCCTATTGTTAGGTCTGTTCTTTATTACCGTTGGCGCAGGGATCAACTTCTCGGTCCTTTTTGGTGATTTCTGGTTGGTCATGGCATTGACCATTGGCGTGATGGTTTTGAAAGCCTTGGTGCTGTTTATTCTTGCACTGATATTTAGGGTGAAAGGCAGCAACCGCTGGCTGTTTACCCTAAGCTTGGCTCAAGCAGGTGAATTCGGCTTTGTGCTTCTAAGCTTTTCAGTGCAAAACCACGTCATCCCATTTGAACTTTCACAAACTCTTGCGTTAGTGGTTGCGATTTCGATGTTCCTGACACCAGGTTTGTTTATTCTGTTTGATAGAGTGATTCTGCCGCGCTTTGAAAGCCAGTCAAATGAACGCGAAAGCGATACGATTGAGGAAACAGGCACGGTGATCATCGCCGGCATCGGCCGCTTTGGACAAATAGTGAATCGCCTATTGGTATCAAACGGCGTGACTACCGTGGTACTTGACCATCAATCTGACCAAGTCGATAACATGCGCCAGATTGGCACTCGCGCCTATTTTGGCGACGCGACTCGACCAGATATGCTACATACAGCCGGCATTGAGCACGCCGCTGCGTTGGTTGTGGCGATTGATAACCAAGAATCGAGTGTAGAACTGGTGAAGTACGTTAAGCACACGTACCCAAAAGTAACAGTGATTGCACGTGCCTTTGACCGTGGACATGGCTATCTTTTGCGTCAAGCGGGGGCTGATATTATTGAATCAGAGACCTACCATTCTGCATTGGAGATGGGCGGTCACACAATGAAAGCCCTTGGCATTCACCCCTTCTTTGTTGAACAGCAGAAGGCGACATATAAGCGTGTTGAAGCACGTAAGTCAGAAATACTCTACAAAGCTTGGGAAGATGATTCTGAAGGTGAACGCTATGACAACAATTTCCGACAACTGTTTATTCAGTTAGAGGAGAAAATGGCGGAAGAGATGCAAAAAGATCGTCATGACAAACTATCGCGGTCAGAACGTGGTTGGACACCGCCACCTAAAGGTTACGCCGATGACTTTAATGAAGATAACGTCCAAGAGCTAACACCACCAAGAGAAGAGC
>NZ_WXWS01000280.1:0-7717 GCF_009904715.1 Vibrio sp. V42_P2S4T144
GGGCAAACTGAGTTTGATGTGCGCATCGCTGCCATTGATGATGCTGTTTATGAAGGCCCTGAAGATTTCAGTGTGACGGTGACTGGCATTGGCGCAGTGCAAGGCAGCGATACGGGGACGGCAACGATAGTGGATGACGGCAGTGGCCCGGGTCCCGATCCGGATGATGACCGTCCAAGCGTGACTATTTCAGATGCTGGCACCATTAATGAGGGTGAGACAGCCAACTTCAAAGTGACGCTATCGAATGCCTCCGAGTCTACAGTTCAAATCGAGCTAGGCCTCAACTTGGGTGACACCGAAGTTGGAGATTTGGGCACCCTAGAATACAACACGGGAAGTGGTTGGGTGACAGTGCCAAACGATGGTGTAGTAACGGTGCCAGCGGGGCAAACTGAGTTTGATGTGCGTATTGCTTCCATTGATGACGCTGTTTATGAAGGCCCTGAAGATTTCAGCGTGACAGTAACCGGCATTGGTGCAGTGCAAGGCAGCGATACCGGTACGGCAACGATTATTGATAATGATGCTCCTCCTTCTATTTCAAATGTTGTGAATGCAGTTGTTTCGGAAGAAGGTTTAGCTAATGGTATCCCTGATAATACAGGAGCACCTTCAGACACCACTAACTCCGCAAGTTTCTCAGGAACATTCACAGTTGCCGATCCAGACACGGCGAATGTTTCAGTAGTATTGGCAGGCCCTAACAACCTAACATCAGGAGGGGAGCCTATATCGTGGACGTGGGACAACAGTACTCAAACGCTGACTGCGAAAACTGCTCACCTGAGCGTTGTTGCTACTGTTGTGCTGAGCGAGCCTTCAGCTTCAGGTCAAGGCTCTTGGGACTATACTATTACTCTGTTTGAGCCACTTGATCATCCTGTTAATGATGTGGAAGACATCATCAACTTTGATTTACAGATTTCTGTAAGTGATGGACAAACAACAACATCTCAAAGCTTAAATGTGGCCGTTGAAGATGATTGCCCATACGTGCCTGTTGTTGTTCAACCCGTCGATGTGTCGCTTACTGGTGCACCTAACGTTCTGACAGGGCGCATAGATTTTGCAGGAAGTGAGGCAGATGCAACCAGTCGAACATTTGGGGACGTTGTTGTGACTGCAAACGGTTTTGTGTCTGACGAATCTGTGATGCTGGGAACAGCTGAAATCAATCAATCATCAGAAGGGATTGGCGTTAAAAGTTCTGGTAACAACGGCTTCCAATTAGAAAACGAAGTCGATTATCGATTCGCGGGTAATGAGGGTGTATCAGAGCAGTTAATCATAGACTTAGGCAATAAAGTTGCTTACGGAGCAGAAATAGAATTTGAGAAAATGTTTGGTGGTGAACTTGAGAAAGGAATCGCATCTTTTTATAGAGATGGTGTATTAATTGCTCAGCAATCGTTCAGCTCTGATGCAAGCAGTGGTGATTACGCGGCAAATTTCAATGTTCAACAGGGAGGCTTTGATAAAATCATCCTCGAGGCGACCAGTAATGGCAATGGCCCGGATACTGAAGACAACAGTGACTTTACCGTTAAATCAATAACCTTTACAGGTGCGTACTCTGGCGTGCCAATTGCTAGTGCGGATGGGAACCTCGGTGCTGTATATGGAGCTGATGGCCCTGGTTCTATAGTCTTAAATGGAGGTGAGGCTGGTTTAGAGACTCTAGATGGTAAAGACGTGTTGATATACGTCGATCCACAAAACTCTAATAGACTGATTGCAGAGGCTGATGGAGAGCTTGCATTCGAAGTTCAACTTACACCTAGCACTGGAAAATGGGAGTTCTTCCAATACTTGCCTTTGACCTCACCTTATGGCGATGGGGATATCGATTTTAACTACACTATTACTGATAATGATGGCGACAGTAAAACGGGGTACTTTTCTGTCAACCCTTACGCCCCACCAATTGTAGAAGGTGTAACACTAAACGTTTCTGAGGAAGGCTTAAGCAACGCCATTGCTGATGACTCTGCTCTAAACGGCTTTGATGACACAACTGACTCGAGTACTGATGTAGAACAATTGACGCTGGGTCAAACCGTTGATTCTGTTACGCTCAGTGAACCATCTACAGCTCTTACTAGTAACGGTATCTCTGTAACGTGGACGTTATCAAATAACGACCAAATGCTTATCGGTTCAGCGAACGGTGAAGAGGTTATCAAAATATCAGTCAATGATACTGGAGTGGTATCTACGGAGCTTCTTGGTCCGATTGATCACTCCAACCCATCTGGAGAAGACACCTTAAATATTGAGGTGCCTGTGCTTGTCTCGAATGCTCGTGGTCTCACTAACTCAACAACGGTCAACGTTATTGTGGAAGATGACTCACCAGATTCTGCATCTATTATTCACGATGTAGTTGCAGAAACTAAAGAAAGTGCCAACGTTCAGCTCATAATGGATGTCTCGGGTTCTATGCGAACGGATAATCGCTTGCAGATAATGAAAGATTCGGCAACTCAGTTATTGAATCAATATGAGTCTATCGGTCAAACGCGAGTTCAAATTATTACTTATAGCAGTACAGCATCCACTTACGCTATAGGTGCTGCGACGTGGCTGACGGTCGAGGAGGCCAAAGCGTATATTGAGACGCTAACTGCGGGTGGCGCGACTAACTATAACAACGCGCTAAATGAAGCAAAACAGTCATGGGATGATGTAGGTAAGTTAACCAGTGCGTCGAATGTTAGTTACTTCTTGTCAGATGGTCAGCCAAACCCTGCGTCATCATTTATAAACGACGCTCGCGAGCAGAGTTGGATTGATCACCTAACCGATCCTGATAATCAGATAACAGCCCTAGCGTATGGTATGGGCGTTAATCTTATGCCGGAGCAATTAGATCGCGTAGCATATGATGGCTTTTTGAATCAAGACCTTGATGGTGTTGTGGTTCCTGACGTAACTCAATTACCTCCGGTTATGTTGCAGTCAGTGATTCAACCTGTTGGGGGGAACTTGATGTATACCACTTCTCCAGATACAGGTATTGGGGCAGATGGTGGTTATATTAGCGAAATAGAACATGACGGTGTCACTTATTCGTTTGATGGTACAGACCTAATAGTAACTGACAATAACGATGGTATTTCGCATGCATTTGACGACACAACGATGCAGCTTACTATCTATATCGACAGCAAACATACTCTGGAAATCGACTTAAACGATGGTGCGTATGCATTTTATGGTGCGGTGGGTGATACAGTTGAAACGTTAGACTTCGATTATGTATTGACGGATAACGATGGTGATCAAAGTGAGAACACCCTGCAATTCGTTATTGATGAAAACGGAGGAGTAAATGCTTCAAGTAATGGCTCTGCAAATATTATTGAAGCTGAAGTGGACGTAAGTCATGACATCTTGATCGGTAATGATAACGAGGCAGATGTCTTTAAATGGGTCAACGACTCCTTGGATACAGGAACAGATCTAATTAGAGGTTTTGAGAGAGATTTGGACACCTTAGATCTGAGTGAAGTCGTTGAAGATGCAGGGCACAATACGATAGAAGAACTTCTCAATAGTATTGACTTGAACATTGATGGCGATGACTTATCTCTAGAAATAACCCATAACGATGGAAACTCAATTCAAACTATCGTAATAGAAAACGGGGCGACAGAGTTTAGTGATTTAATCGTGGGAAATGCGGACTTTGAGAGAGATGTGTTATCCGCACTAACTAAGGTTAACTTAGAGCCATAATGAAAAAGGGCCAGTAGGCCCTTTTCTTCTGCTTTGTCTTACTTATTCGTAGCCTAAAGCACTTTACATGCAAAACCTTTTAAGTAGAAACCTTCTGGATATGCTGTATCGGTTGGGTGGTCAGCGGCTTGTTCAAAGCGCTCCACAAACTTTACTTGGCGGTTAGCGTCTACGGCTGCATCAGCGATGATTTTCTGGAACAGAACTTGATCCATCAAGCCAGAGCACGAGTAGGTCAGTAGCGTGCCGCCCGGTTTTAGAATTTGCATTGCAAGCATGTTGATGTCTTTGTAACCACGACATGCGCCGTTTAGTTGTTGTGCTTTGCTCTCTGCGAACTTCGGTGGGTCCATAATAACCACATCGAACTGAGTTCCTTGATCACGATACTCACGAAGTAGCTTAAACACGTCTGCATTTAGGAACACGGCACGCTTCTTCGAAATATCAAACTCGTTTAGTTCTGCGTTGAATTTTGCGGTATCTAAAGCAGGTTGCGACACGTCAGCGTTAATCACACGCTTTGCATCACCTTTTAGAGCGTAAAGTCCGAAGCCACCTGTGTAAGAGAAGCAGTTAAGAACTTCTTTGCCTTTCATATATTTCATCGCTTGCTGGCGACTATCACGTTGATCTAGGTAGAAACCTGTTTTGTGTCCGCCAACGATATCTACACTAATCTTTACGCCATTTTCTTCGATGACGACTGATTTAGGTGGCTCTTCGCCGTGCAAGACGCCCGTGATCTCTTTTAAACCTTCTTTTTTACGAACGGCCACGTCAGAGCGCTCGTACACATTACAATCAGGGAAGCACTCAACCAGAGCGTCAACAATAGCCTGCTTATTGTGTTCTGCGCCAGCACTGAGAAGTTGGCACACAAAGAAATTTTGGTAACGGTCGATCGTAACGCCAGGTAAGCCGTCAGACTCTGCTGCGATAAGGCGATAACCCGTAAGGCCATCACGTTTGATAATGTCTTCACGAAGAAGTTGTGCGTCTTTAAGTCGTTTAACGAAAAACGCGGTGTCGATTTCTTCTTTATCAAAACTCCAAATACGAGCACGAATTTGTGAAGCTGGCGAATATGCCGCCATAGCTAGCCATTTACCGTCGTGAGTGAATACATCAACCGTTTCGCCAAGAGCAGGTTCGCCCTCAACTTTGTTGATGCCTCGAGAGAAGATCCAAGGGTGCTTGCGCTTGACCGATTTCTCACGACCTTTAACCAAATAGATAGCAGCTGTCATTTCATTAGCTCTTGTTGAATTTTGAAAGGGGCGTATTGTCCGGGATGTGAATGGTAAAAGCAATATCCCTCGGCAATCCAGTACATTGTAGTGACTTTTAAATACAAAAAAGGTCACTAAAGTGACCCTTTTATTTGAATTTGCTGTAACAGATTCCGTTGCTATGCTTTAAGTCCAGTAAGTAGTGTTTCCATGGTGTCGCTTTGCTTACGCAGTTGATCAACGTTTTGTGAAGTCGTGCTTATCATATTGCACACGTTATCTGCTTGAACTCGAATCTCTTCAACGCTTGAGGCGATATTGTCCGCGACTACACCTTGCTCTTCAGCTGCTGTTGCAATTTGAATGCTACTGTCGGAGATAGTTTGATTTTTATCTGCCAAAGAGCCGATTTCGTGATTCACTTCCGTCATGAGGTTTTGTCCCTCATTTGCATTATTAACTGTCACTTCCATCAGCTTAGTAAGCGACTGGCTGTTACGCTGTAATGATTCAATCATCGTTTGGATTTCAACTGTCGCTTGCTGAGTGCGTCCCGCAAGAGCGCGAACCTCATCCGCAACGACCGCAAATCCACGACCTTGTTCTCCAGCACGTGCAGCTTCAATAGCCGCGTTCAGAGCAAGTAGGTTGGTTTGCTCGGAGATCCCATTGATGGTTGTCACGACTTCATCAATTTGTGCTGCATTGGCATCTAACTCGGCAACGGCTTGAGACGCAGATTGAATCTCATTAGAAAGGTTCGAAATCGAGTGAAGCGTATTCTCAACTTTCACTTGTCCAGACTGAGCCACGTTTCGCGCATCATCGGTTTGCGTGCTTGAATCGTGAGCTAGTGTCGCGACTTCTCGAATCGTTGATGCCATCTGTTCAGTTGCACTCGCAAGAGAGTTGAGGTGTTCCTGCTGAGTCGCTGAAATATCTGAACTGTGATGAATCGATTGATTCAGGTCTGAGCTAATTTGTTGCATTAACGCCACAGACTCTTGAATCGACAGCACCATTTGTTGCTCTCGTTCTGCAACTTTGTCTATCGTAATAGCAATTTCACTAAACTCGTCGCGAACAGGGAAGAAGTTCATTCTCGCAGTTAAGTCGCCACCCGCAAGAGTGTTTAATGCTTTGTTCATCGTGAACATCGCGCCGCCAATAAACGTCATGATGTAGTAAACGCCAAGAGCGAGAATAAACAAGCTCACACAGATAATGCTTACTTGAGTCGTTGATAGGGCAGCCCATAAAGAAAGTTCATGGTTCGCAACCAAACTGTACGTACCATTTAAAACAGACACGGATTGCGAACCAGAGCCAATAGAAACGGTTTCTGAACCAGCGATGAGGCTTGCTACTTGAGATTGAGAAAGGTTGCCTGCCTCTATCAGACCTTTCATAAGCATGAGCTCTTCTTGGTACATACTTGAGATCAGTGTATTAGCCGCGCTATTAAGGACGAGAGTGAGAATGACTAAAGCAAGAAGAGGGAGAACGAAGAGCAAATAGAACTTTTCTTGAATCTTTAAGTGAATGAGATACTTATCAATCCAGCGGAATGGAATTTCTTTCATAATTATAATAACCGTGCAAAAACCCACTATCCTTAGTGGGGTGAATAGACGAAAAGAATATATCACTCAGTAAAAAGAAGCGGTACAAAGATGAACGTAAAGTGTGAGAGATTTATAGTAAAAGGTCACGTTCAAGGCGTCGGCTTTCGTTACCATACTTCCCATCAAGGATTGAAGCTAGGGTTAACAGGTTATGCGAAGAACCTAAACAATGGCGATGTTGAAGTGATGGCGTGTGGAACAGACGCGCAAATAGTTGCGTTTTCGGAATGGTTACAAGAAGGACCGCGAACGGCAACAGTAGAGCATGTGATGCAGGAACCTGCGTCGTATAAGCCGTTACGCGGTTTTAAAATTTTATGAATCTACAAGCATTTAGCTGGCTTTGGTAGGCCGGCTAATTTGGTTGCTTGTTTGGCTGGCCCCTTTTTAAACAGCTTGAATAGATACTTACTGTTACCTTTTTCTGGGCCGTGCGCTTTTTCCATCGCTTTCACAAGCATACGCACTGCAGGGGAGGTATTAAACTCTTCATAAAAGTCTCGCACAAAATGCACAACTTCCAAATGAGCATCCGTAAGCTCGATGTCTTCTTCTTTTGCTAAAAGCTCAATCATACCTTCTTCCCATTGAGTATGATCCAATAAGTAGCCTTGAGCATCCGTTTCAATTTCTTTGCCGTTGTAAACGAACATAACGTTTTATCCGTTAAGTAAACATGGATGTTTATAGATTAGCGACAGCCGAGAATGTTCTCAACAAAAGAATCTCGAAGTCGTATCGAGCGAATCAAAAGCGTACAAAATGGTGAGTGTTTTTGACTGAGCTAGGCACTTTGATAGAAATGCTCTTTTATTCAAATAAATAGGAAACTATTCAGTTTGTTAGAAATTTTACGGGGTGAGTACCAACGAAATTGCATGGATATCCAGGCTTATTCATTTTTGTTTTGGTTTTTTCTTGGCTACTTGTCTGATTATGGGATTTTATGGGTGAATGAATAGCTGACAACGTTGTGTTTGTTTTCATAGACCGATATTCTCATTGGATTAATGAAAGCCTGTATTCAGGTTAGAAACAACAATGATGACAAGGAGTTAGTCATGTCGAAACAACGTTACATTGAGATTAATGACAATGTAAAATCCACTTGGTCCATCG
>NZ_WXWS01000640.1:0-7706 GCF_009904715.1 Vibrio sp. V42_P2S4T144
GACTTACATCAGATGTGGTTTGCGTCTGGTTTTGGATATCTTCTGCATGTCTGAGCACTTGGCGCATTTCGTCAACAACGTTATGCATTGTGGCTGATAGTGCCTCGACATCGACTGAGCGTTGATGAGCAAACTGGCAGACGGTATCAACAGAAGTTAATGACTCTTCACTTCCTTGCTGGAATTGAGAAATGATATGTTCAATATTACCAGTGGCCTCAGCCGTCCTAGAAGCCAGGTTACGCACTTCTTCCGCGACGACCGCAAAACCGCGCCCTTGCTCTCCGGCACGGGCGGCTTCAATAGCAGCATTCAACGCGAGCAGATTGGTTTGTTCTGCAATACCCTTAATAACCACAAGAATGGACGACACTTCTTCGGTTCTTTGGTTTAGAGAGCTGATTTTTTCCCGTACGGTATCAATGTTACTTACTAGTTGTTTGATGTCTTCACTTACATTGTGTGCTTGGCTTGCACTATGAGTGGCGACATCAACGGTGTGATTGACCAAAACAGTAGCGTTGTTAGTCGAGTCCTCAACCGCAGTTTGTTGCTGCAACATATCGGTGATATTACTTTGTACTTCGTTGGTCTCTAGCTGTTGGTTATTCGCCGCTTTATCTGTGGACTGCGCGACAGCAGTTAGTTTACTCGCGGAGTCGGCAAGTGAGTGAGAGGTGTCTTGCACACGTTCTAAGCTTTCGGAGACCGTATCCATGAATGAATTGATTGCAGTAGAAAGTTGGCCCACTTCATCCTGTTGGTGATGCATAAGTCGTTGAGATAGATCTTTGCTATGGCTCACATTCGACATGAATTTCGACGTTCTTTGAATTGGTCGTACAATGATTTTCTGAATCAAACTCATCGTTATGATGAAGCCCACAAATGCGATTACGGCCATTATTCCCATCGCAAACATTGCCTGTTTACTGATCATTGAATTGACATGATTCATGTTGTATTCCAAGCGAATCGCGCCCAACACTTCTCCTGCTGGTGCAACGTGGCAAGAAACGCAGTTGGTGCCACGGTAATTTTCGCTCGATTTCATTGGTAGCGCGACTACTAACCCTTTGCCCCAATCGGCTGAGATTGGTTCAATCACCAGTTCACCATTCAACGCTCGTTGATCAATATCATCGACAGGCTGCTGGTTTTGTTGCCCAGGTCCGTAAAGTTTGGTCACAGTATCAGCTCGCAACACGCGAACTGCTTCAATGCCTTCTTGGGCCAGGGCTTTTTGACGTAAGGTCTCTTTTTGCGACATGGTGCCCGTAAGCATCATCATATTTAGGCTGTCGAAATAATTACTAGCCTTATCATGGAGTTGTTCACTAAGAACATCATTGATTAAGGTTTTTTGTTGATGGTATTGGTAAGCCGTAGAGGCAGCTAGAACGCAGCTGAAGACAGCAATTAACGCCAGTAAGAGCTTAAAAGTGATAGTTGAGCGCATAAATTTATAAGTGTAATTGGAACGAACTGCACAATATTAATGTGCACAAATGCGCACTGCGAACAACGAAATGAATGATTGTGACCCCACACATGTTGGGGATATGTAATTGTGATGTGAGTGCTGTGTAATCAAATGTTTGGCGCGTGACAGAAATACGGCGCTTTGGTGTGAGTGATAGCAAAGAGGCCGGGAACTAGCGGAAGTTTTTGCTACGCTTGTATGGGGTAACGCTTGTCTCTTGGCAGCGAATTCCTTAGTATTGCCTGTCTTTTTAAAGCCTGAGAATCAAGATGAAAACAGAATTATACAAAGAGTTTATGTTCGAAGCAGCACACCATTTGCCACACGTACCAGAAGGTCACAAGTGTGGTCGTTTGCACGGACACTCTTTCCTTGTTCGTCTTTATGTAGAAGGTGAAGTTGATCCACATACAGGTTGGGTAGTGGATTTTGCAGAGATCAAAGCTGCGTTTAAACCAATTTACAATCGCTTAGACCATTACTACCTAAACGACATTGAAGGGTTAGAGAACCCGACTAGCGAAGTGTTAGCAAAATGGATTTGGCAGCAGCTTAAGCCAAGCTTACCACTGCTAAGTAAAGTAGAAATCAAAGAAACGTGCACAGCGGGTTGTATTTACAAAGGCGAATAAGTCACTTTCTATTGAGCATTAAACAAAGGCAAGCGAGAAGCTTGCCTTTGTTGTATCTGAATGGCCCAATTTTGATTATGCTTCACCAGTTAGCTTAATGGGTGTCGTAGAATCCATTCTTTTTCATTATCACCCAATGTTGTTTCCTCTGTATTAATGAATCCGCACGCATCAAAAAAACTGATAGCGTATTGCTGACTTTGTGGAACAGTGGCGCAAAGAGAGGTGCTTTTAGGGTTAATGGTATACGCATAAAGGAACAGTTTACGCAATGCCTCACTCCCAACCCCTTGACGTTGGAAACGTTGATCAATCATCAAGTACTTAAGCTCCAGTTCGTATCGTTTAGCAAACGGCGCATGTTGGGAGAAACCTTTATCGATAACAAGATAGCCTACTAATAGATCATCAGAATAAATCGTAAAGAACGCCTCTGACTTACTACGTTTTTGATAAGCCATTTCAAACGGTGTAAAAAATCCTTTTTGCTCTTCTTGCACATCCAATTGCATCAAACTTGAAAAATCTTTCAGTTTGGTGGGTTTAATCGCAATCATCGCTCAATCACAAATTGGCGGCATACCTTTATGCCACCACGAGTTTTTATAGAGTATTAGATCTATTTTAAGTAACTAACCGAGTGAAGAAAAGCTAGCAATGAAGAGGGTAATAATAACCTTGGTGAATATAGGCGCCCAATGTTGTGAGTAAGTGAGCACTGTCTGCCGTTTCTACGCCTTCAACAATGACCGTGCAGCGATACGTATTGCCCATAGCAATTAACTGACGCAAGGTTTCTATCTTTTTATCATCAGATTTTAGGCCAATAACAAATTCTCGGTCGATTTTGAGGTAGTCCGGATTCAGCTTGCTGATAAGCGCCACATTATTATTGCCGGTGCCAAAGTCATCAATACTGATTTTACAATCCAGAGCTTTTAGTTTCGCGACATTGTCATAAATCTCAGAGGTATAGTACATCGATGCATTTTCTGTGATTTCGATTGTCAGCAAACGGCAATCCCGATTAGATAGCTCTCTATATAGGATTGAAAAGTTACGCCCTCGCAGCAAAGAAGGACAAACGTTAATGCTGATAGGGATGGGCAACGCTTTTTGTTTGGTGTAGATGGAATCAATCACCAGTAAGGTATGAGTTAGCAGCAATCCATTGCGGATCAGTGTTTCAATAAACCGTTGCGTATTTTTTACCTTAAACCGGGAGAGGGCTTCGTAGTGCACAATCTTTTGTGCCGAAGTGTTATAAATCGGCTCCAGTTTTATTTTGAACTGTCGAATTGCGCACAAGTAAGCCATAAAGGCTTGTAGGGAGCGGTGACGCAGTATAATGAGAAAAAGTAAGCTCA
Organism: Vibrio sp. V42_P2S4T144; assembly: GCF_009904715.1. Classification (NCBI taxonomy): domain Bacteria; kingdom Pseudomonadati; phylum Pseudomonadota; class Gammaproteobacteria; order Vibrionales; family Vibrionaceae; genus Vibrio; species Vibrio sp. V42_P2S4T144. The sequence goes on from NZ_WXWS01000640.1 coordinate 3,483, forward strand.
GTAGAATGATACTTTGAAACGGCCCAGAGATGTAATACACCTCTTTATAGCCACTATTCTTTACGTGATAATTGAAAAAGCGTTCATTGGTGTTACCAATCTCTAACGACGTTCCGGTATTCGTTGATAGCTTCATACCGGAAAGAAAAAAACGTGAAATATGATTTTCAACATTGTCGGATAAGTTAATGTTTTTAACACGAACCAAAACAGTTGCGTTATTTAAGTCAAATGATTGGGTGGTGTAATTGTTATTGTTACTCCACTCTTCAAAGGCTTTTTTGCTGACAGGGACAACGGTTTCTGGAGTGACTAAGCATCGAATATTGAAACGATCTAGCATCATGCTCGATTCCACCAACTTCACATTATCAAATAGCGACTTCAGTTCGCTTTCATTAGCAAAGCAACTCCTGCGGGAAAGGCTCTCTGCAATTTCGAAGGCGTTATCCAGATAATTATGTTTAACGATGCTGTTTATCGCGTAGTAACAGATAGCAAAGAAAATGATCGCAGTGATCAACACAACCCACATTGCTTCTGAATAGATCTTTTTATTACGCAGGCAAATACGAAGCGCTTTGCGAAGACTATTGGTTGTGTATTGATTGATCTTCTGTTGATGTTCGATGCCATTCTGGTGGTTGTTTTGCATAGTAAAAGGGATGAAGTATCCGGTCCGGTGAATGTTTTCGATAATGTTTTTGTTAGTGGTTAAATGTTCTTCCGTGAGCTTGCGAAATTTCTTTCTTAGAGCGGCCACCGCGTTTTTAAAGCCATTTTCAGGCAGTGTCATTTTGTATTGTTGAGTGATTTTGCTTTCTATTAACCGCTGACTAATCGGCGTATTTAAACTGCCGTATGTGGCGATAGTTGACAGAATGGCGTACTCATTTGGTTGACAGGAATGGAGTGGTGGAGTGACTGATTGAGCTCTAGAGATATTTCGTTTTCGGACAAGCAAACGCAGATTTGGTTTCCAATTTCAAACCTAATCATGTGTTGATGTGCTCCAAGTTTAATTTTTGGCTACGTTATCAATAAAGCTAGGGAAGAGATGTGATTTTTTACTGAGATATCCATAATATTTGGATATATTCAACGTTTTAGGTTTTTTTTACTTGTCCTGATAACGCATTTTCCTGGGTTTTTTAGGTATAAAAAAACCCGAGCACAGACTCGGGTTTTGATTGGTATTCAGAAAGGCGTGTTAGCAAATCACTTTGATTGCTAGACCACCTTGAGATGTTTCGCGGTATTTCGCGTTCATGTCTTTACCTGTTTCTAGCATGGTTTCGATAACCTTATCTAGAGAAACAGTTGGAGCTGAAGAGCGACGTAGTGCCATGCGAGTAGAGTTGATTGCTTTTACTGCCGCAATACCGTTACGCTCAATACATGGAACCTGAACCTGACCTGCAACTGGGTCACACGTTAGACCTAAGTTGTGCTCCATCGCGATTTCTGCTGCCATACATACTTGCTCAGGGCTACCACCCATAAGCTCAGCAAGGCCTGCTGCTGCCATAGAACATGCCACGCCAACTTCACCCTGACAGCCAACCTCTGCACCAGAGATAGACGCGTTACGCTTGTAAAGACCTCCGATTGCGCCAGAAGCTGCAAAGTAACGGATGTAATCTTTTTCAGTCACAGTTTGGATGAACTTATCGTAGTAAGCCAGTACCGCAGGAATGATGCCACACGCACCGTTAGTTGGTGCTGTAACAACGCGGCCACCTGCTGCGTTCTCTTCGTTTACTGCGAAAGCGAACATGTTTACCCAATCAACAACAGACATTGGATCATTTGTTGTCTTTTCTGAAGTAAGTAGCTGCTGGCGAAGTGCTGCTGCACGGCGAGGCACACGCAGTGGACCAGGCAAAATACCTTCTTCATTCATACCGCGATCCATACACTCGCGCATTGTGCGCCAGATGTTCGCGAAATAAGTACGAGTTTCTTCATCTGAATGAAGCGCATGCTCATTCTTCATGGTTAGTGCGCTGATGGACAATCCACTTTCGTGGCATTGGTTAACCAGTTCCTCTGCCGTTGTAAACGGGTAAGGTACTTTTACTGGGTTTTCAGCTTCTTTACCGAAATTTTCTTCATCAACGATGAAACCACCGCCGATAGAGTAGTAAGTTTTTGAGTACGCTTTTTCGTCATCAATCCAAGCGTGGATCTGCATGCCGTTTTCGTGTAGCTCTAGGTTTGTTTTGTGGAAGTTCATTCCACCTTCACGTGGGAACGATACTGTGTGACAGTGCATGCCAACGGGAAGGCGTTCAGTTTCTTCTACACGAGCGATAAAGCCCGGGATAGAATCGATATCAACTTTCTCAGGAGTGTTGCCTGCAAGACCCATGATGATAGCAATATCTGTGTGGTGACCTTTCCCTGTCAGTGATAGTGATCCATAAACGTCAACGGTGATTTTAGTGATGTCGCGCAGTTTTCCCATTGCACGAAGATCATCAATAAACTCTTTACCCGCTTTCATTGGGCCTACAGTGTGTGAGCTTGAAGGTCCAACACCGATTTTATAGATATCAAAAACACTAATCATATCGATTACCTCAGAAGAAAGCCTCCCAAGGGGAGTTGGGAGGCTTAATTTTATCGTTATATTTTTGGATTAATCATACTGCACTGGGCAGAGATGATTAAAGAGCGCCGTAGATTACAGAACTAATTGCAGCAAGACCACAGATTGCTGTGAAAATTTGCACAGGTGCTGAAGTTTTGTACTTAGCCATCGCAGGAACTTTTTGCATTGCGAAGATTGGCATCAAGAATAGGATTGCCGCAATCATCGGTGCACCCATTGTTTCAATCATACCTAGGATGCTTGGGTTAACGATAGCAACGATCCAAGTTGTGATTACAATGAAGATTAGAGACATCTTCTCGATCTTACTTACTGGTGATTTTGAACGAGATTTCACTAGACCAACTAGACCTTCGTGCGCACCCAAGAAGTGGCCAAAGTAGCTAGAGGTGATCGCTGCGAAAGCAACCAATGGACCCATGTAAGAGATCAGTGGAGATTCATGCACGTTTGCTAGGTAAGAAAGAACAGAGATGTTTTGCTCTTGCGCTGTTGCTAGTTGCTCTGGAGACAGAGAAAGTACAACAGAGAAAACGAAGAACATAACAAAGCCCATCAGCATCATTGCTGCGCCACCAGTGATAGCGTCAGTTTTCTTAACTGCGTCATCACCATATACACGACGTTGCTCTTTAGAGAACTGAGAAATGATTGGGCTGTGGTTGAAAGAGAACACAATAACAGGGATTGCTAGCCAAACGATAGCTGGCATTGCACCCCAGTCAGGTGACACTTCCATCATTGAAGTGTTCCAACCAGGAATTAGGTATACAGACAGTGCTAGTAGGATGAACACGAGAGGGTAAACCATTGCTGAAGTTGCTTTCAGCATAAGCTCTTTACCGAATACTACGCCTGCTGTCATTGCAGCAATAAGTGCACCAGAAAGTAGCCAGCGAGGAATAGATTCCATGCCCATTTGGTTAACTAGGAAAGAGTCAACTGTGTTTGTGATACCAACACCGTAGATAAGTACGATTGGGTAGATAGCGAAGAAGTAAGCGAACGTAATAAGGTTTGCGCCAGTCTTACCAAAGTGCTCTTCTACTGTGTCGGTGATGTCCGCTTCAGGGTTTTTCGCAGAAAGAACGAAACGAGCTAAAGATTTGTGTGCGAACCAAGTCATTGGTGCTGCGATTAGGGCTAGGATTACTAATGGCCAGAAGCCACCTGCACCTGCTTTAATAGGAAGGAACAGTACACCTGCACCTACTGCCGTACCAAAAAGGGACAGACACCAGGTAAAGTCTTTGTAAGAAAACTTACTAGACGATTGTGCGGTAGAAACCGCAGAAGTAGTTGTATTCATTTTTTAGTTACTCATTTTGGGAACAGGAAATAAGTCGGGAGTAATTTTGCAAGATTTTACACTAGGAAAATTAGATCTAAATCATTTATTGCTTACGCTTATTGAATGATATGTCAAAAACCTGCTTTTTATCACGAAAATGATGTGCTACTCGTGATTTCTGCTAATGAGTAAAATTAGAAAAACTTATCAATAGGGCTGTTTGTATAAATTTATTTCACCGCAAGCGTTTGCGGTGAAAATGGAAAATTAATCTAATGTGAATGAATGTTTATGAAGCAACGTTTTATTAATATTGATG
>NZ_WXWS01000525.1:0-7675 GCF_009904715.1 Vibrio sp. V42_P2S4T144
GATTCACCCCGACACGAAATCGAAGATGATCCAAATAAGATCGTGTTCATTAAGTTTGAATAGCAACAAATCCTAAGTGAAATAGAGGTTTATCGGTCATGAATGCCAAAAGACACATGAGCGAAGTTCCTATGATTCAAAGGGTAGCTGCCTATCTAGCGATACTGGTTGGTTACTTTTTCTATTGTTATAACTTTGTAATTATTGACTACGTACGCCCATACATCGTTGAAGCGTATGATGGTATTAGCCTGTCAGACACTGCCCAGTTCTATACATGGCAGTCGGTTGGTGCACTTATCGGTGCATTGAGCTGTGCTTGGTTCGCAACAAAATTTGGTAAGAAATCCACTCTTATTACCATCACAGCCCTAAACGGTGGCGCAACGATCATCAATATGATGTTCACCGACTACGCAACATGGGCAGCAATGCGTTTCATCATTGGTTTGTCACTGGGTGGTTACTTCACCGTGGCAGTAAGCCTAATGATCGGCCTATTTACGCCAACGGTACGTGGTAAGTTGACGGCATTCGCGTCTTCTATGTTCTCTGTAGCACTGATGGTAATGGGTGCGTATGCAGCATTTATTGCAAGCATTGATGCACCATGGGAAAGCCTAATGCTTGTAGGTGGTATCCCACCATTGGCAGCCGCTGTTGTCATGATCTTTGTACTACCTAGCGACAGCAAAGTGATCGCTTACGGTGAAGAAGAGCAAGCAAAAGTAGAAGAATCAAATGCACCAGCGAAAAAAGGCTCTTGGGGCGAAATGCTAAGCAAGCCTTACCGTAAGATCACACTAACGTGTCTATTACTGGCTGGCCTTAACTTCTACGGTTTCCAATTCTTTGGTGGCTTCGTAACCACATACCTACGTGATGTACGTATGTTCGACGGTGCAACCATCGGTCTCATCTTCTCTATCTCAGCATTTGGTTCACTGTTTGGTGCGTGGTTCTGGGGTTGGGTTGCTGACAAATTCGGTCGTAAGGTGAACGCATTTGGCTTCATCCTCGCGGGCATCATGGTTTCAATCTTCTTTGTTGCACCTGGCGACATGGTGATTGGCGGTCTAAACATGCTGGCTCTACTTGGTCTGATTTACAACTTCGGTCTGTCTTCTTCAGCGGTATGGGGTGGTTACTTCTCAGAACTGTTCCCAGCACACCTACGTAGCTACGGCGCGGCGCTATTCCACGGCGGTCGTATCCTCGGTATGTGGGCACCAATGGTACTTATCTTCATCCAAGAGCGTACCGACCTACAAACCGCAATGTGGGGTTCACCAATCGTATGGATCCTTGCTGGTCTTCTATGGCTATCACTGCCAGAGACACTAAAAGGCGGCGTGTTCGATAAGAGCAAAAAAGCCGAAGCAGCAAAAGCGTAACTGAATTTCAAAAACTCCGGCTGGCTCCCCAGCCGGATGAAAAAACTTAATTTCGAGTCCTGTTCCCAAAGCCGACTCGACAGCAAATAAGAGAGTTTATTATGTCTAAATATCAAGAAGCGAAACGCGTTGTACGTGAATACTTCAGCGCAATGGAAAACGCAACTCACGAGAACGTGGCAGAAGTACTAAAAGCACACACTTCAGAAGATTACCTATGGCGTGGTGTTTACCCATTCCGTGAGCAACAAGGCGCTCAAGCAGCGGCTGACGTTTTCTGGGCTCCTTTGATGAAATCAATGACTCGCATGCAGCGTCGTCAAGACATCTTCATCGGTGGTGAGAACGAAGTAACATCAGGTGAAATCTGGGTAATGAGCATGGGTCACTTCATGGGTCTATTCGACGCTGAATACCTAGGCATGCGCCCAACTGGCAAGATCATGAACATCCGCTACGCAGAATTTAACTGTGTTGAAAACGGCAAGATCACTAAGACTGGCCTATTCCTAGACCTTCTAGGTGCAATGGACCAAGCGGGTTGTTACCCACTACCACCATCAACAGGTAAGCACTTCGTATACCCTGGTCCTCGTAACCACGACGGTCTACTGTTCGAAGACGCAGCACCAGAAGAAGGCGTAGCAACACTAGCACTAGTGAACAAGATGGTCGATGACCTATCTGCACTAAACGACAGCGGCGCTATGGGTTGCCCACCAGAAGTTCTTGAGAAGAGCTGGTCTAAAGACATGATCTGGTACGGTCCATGTGGTATCGGTGCATCTTACACAATTCCTCGTTACCAACAGCAGCACCAATTGCCGTTCCGTAACAACCTGAAAGACAAGAAGTTTAACGGCCACGTATGTCGTTTCGCAGAAGGTAACTTCTCTTGTTTCTTCGGCTGGCCAAACCTATCTAACACGCCAATCGGTGGTTTCCTAGGTATGACAGGTGGTGAAGTACGTGCAGACATGCAAGTGGTTGACGTTTACTACCGTGACGGCGACAAGCTATCTGAGAACTGGGTACTGATCGACCTTCCTTACTGGCTAAAACAGCAAGGCCTAGACGTGTTCGAGCGTACTCAACAGATCCTAAACCCTTCTCTATAAGAAGTCCTAGAGGCGGATTGTCAACCCGCCTTTATGTTGCCTGAATCCCCTCTCGGTTCAGGTGACATGCTCCCAACTCGTGCCTCAAGGATGGGGCACAACCTCAAGATAGAACCCTTATTCAAAACGGGCATGAACGCACGGTGGCTTTCTGCGCCCTGAATAATGAGATTGATGATGAAAAAGTCGACCCTTTCTGCAGTGATTTTAGCAGCGCTTACTTCTAGCTCAGCCTTTGCTGCACACACTTTTGTTAATGACGCTGGCGACAGCCTAACCATCGATGGCCGTTTCGATCTTCGCTACCAAGACCGTGGCGGTGATGACAACGGCGAATGGAACAGCGGCAGCTCACGTTTCGGTTTGAAAGGCCAAATGGGTCTGGATAACGGCTGGACTGGTTTCGGTCACGCGGAATGGGGCTACAACTCTGGCGCGAACGGCGACAACATTTACGACCGCTTACTATACGCAGGTGTTGATCACGAAAAATACGGCAAGATTGCTGCGGGTACTAAGCAGTGGTCCACCTTCTACGACGTAGCATGGTACACCGATTTAGGTCGTGTATTCGGTACTCGTGGCTCAGGTGTTTACAACCTAGCTGACTGGGGTATCGCATCCGGTGCTGGTCGTGCAGAAAACTCAATCACGTACCGTAATTCAATTAATGAAAAAGTGAGCTACGGCTTTACTTACCAAACCACGCGTGAAGATGTTGCTCTAGCAAGCAATGCGACAGCCTCATTGAAAAACGGCATGGGTGCGTCGATCACTTACAAACCGGTTGATGGCGTAACACTTGGTGCGGCTTACCATCAAAATGAAGTTGCGGATCTAGACGCAAGCGTAGTTGGCGTAGAAAACGGCGACAACATGCGCATCATGCTATTGGGCGCAAACTACAGCAACGGTGGCTTCTACGCGGGTGCGACTTTCCACGTTGGCGAAAACTGGGAAGCAGTGAGTCAGGGCGGTACGGACGTGATGTTCGATACCCTAGGTGGCGAAATCTACACTTACTACCACTTCGACAACGGCCTACGCCCAACGTTGAACTACAACTACATGGAAGATCGCGGTGACGAGACACAAGGCTACGAGCGTAACTTGCTGATTCCTGGTCTTGAATACCACTTCCAGAAGAACAAATTCCTAGTTTGGACTGAATACCAGTTCGACCTAGGTAAAGATCAGTACGATGGCAGCAAATTCGAAAACCGTGATGATCAATTCGCGGCAGGTATTCGCTACTACTTCTGATAATACTCATCGCTCACCACCTATACCCAAGTAACCTTAAGGTGGTGAGTGATGAAGTTCTTATCAACACTAAGCAAAGTTATCTTGAAGCCAAGTAGTCATCACTTCACTAATAATTAAAGGCTGCTCAAGCGTAGATAGATGTCCACACTCAGGGATAACATGAAGCGTGACGTTTGGGATGCATCGCTCCATGAGCAGATGATTGTCTAGCGGACAAAGCTTATCTTCTTTACCTGTTATCACCAACGTAGGAGCTTGAATGTCCGCCAATAAAGGTCGAGCATCCGGGCGAGTTGCTAACGCTTTAGCATGTGCTTCAAATGCCTCCAAACCTACATTGACCGCCATGCCTTCTATACGCTCAGTTAACGCTTTGTCTTGCAAACGGCTTGGATGAATCAGCACAGGCATCAGAGTGTCAGGCGTAATGCGTTCAAACTCACCATTTAATGCCTGACTAACCAGTGCATCACGCTTTTGTGTCACCTCTGGCTTTTCATCTGCTGCATTGGTATCCATGAGGATCAAGCCTTTGACTCTGTTTGGCGCTTGACGGTACACCTCAAAGGCAAGAATCCCACCCATTGATAAGCCACCCAAGACAAACTCCTGCGGTGCGTCTTGCAACACTTTCTGCGCCAGCTGTTCCATTGACGGCAATGAGGCCAGCGTCGGGCATGAAGGCTCAACCCAACTTGGCAACGCTCGGTTGACTTCCTCAAACAATGTGCCATCACAAAGTAGTCCGGGTAGCCAAACTAACGAGGTGGGTTGCGTCATTTTATTCTCCTGCCAGCGGCTTTGGTTGATCAGACCCAAGAATGCAATACGTCAAACTATTACCACGCAAGTTCGTCAGTGAATAAGACGCACCTTCTGGAACATTCAGCACATCACCGCGCGTTAAAACAACATTAGCTTGTTCGCCTTGATGCGTGAGGACCACCTCTGTATCGCCATCAAAGTTGATAAGTACTTGTTTTTCTTCTCGGCAGTGTTGAGGAATCGAGCCACCTTCAGAAAGCTCATAAGCCATGATGCTCACTTCATCTTCACTCTTTACTTGGAAGTCATAACTCGCCAAAGGATGACCCGTTAAGGCGTATTGTTTCACGTTGCTTCCGCCGAAATCGCCTTTGATTTCACGATAATCTTTTTGCAGAGCGACAAATGGCATCATCTCTTCTGCGGTGTAGGTATCGAAGGTCGCGAGCTCTTCTTCGGTAAGCAGCGGCATCAATTCTGATTCTTGTGGCACCGGGTCGCCATTAATGGTGTCCACGAGTGTGCCATCGGCTTTGAGGTATAAACCATAACCTTGACTGTCTTTAATAACGTTTGGATGCCAAATAACGCCGCCACCTGAATCGTCGCCGCCAAGTACCGAGAACATAAAGCCGTAATCGCGGCCAACCACTTCAAATCCACGGAAGAGATTGGTTGGAATCGAGATGACGTCACCGTGAGACAACACCGCCTCATGCTCTCCATCGTTCCCCCAATAAAAACGGAACTGACCTTTGAACACCAAGAAAAGCTCGGCGGTACGATGAGAGTGCAACGAATTTTTGATGCCCGGCGGTTGGCCTGCGGCACCAATGTTAAAGCCCGCCGTATCGCGAATATGAACATGCTGACGACTGCTCTCTGCCACCCCAGCACCGATAATGCAAAAGTTATCTTTGAGATCACTGCCTGGCGTGCGCGCATCAATAAACGCACTCGTACCCGGAATCAGTTCCATGTAGCGGACCAGGTTATTATTCATTTTAGATTGTAGAGTCATTGTAAATCCTTGTTGTCCTTGTTTGGACCTAGCCTTTGAATTGTTAGTTACAAACCTAAAGTGTGTTACAGACCTAAAGGTCGCCCACCATCAACCGCGATGGTATTGCCTGTCGAGAAGGTCAGAAGATCTGCCGCGGCGTACACGGCTTGAGCGACTTCTTCATCATTGGCTAAACGCTTAAGCGGTGTGGATTGTTCTTGTTGATTACGCCATGCGTCATCCAAGCCTTTGACAAACTCAGTGTCGACAAGCCCTGGAGCAACAGCCAGAACTCGAACCTCGGGAGACAGAGCGCGAGCTAAAGAACGGGTCATGTTCTCCGCGGCAGATTTACTTGCACAGTAAGCAATGTTGCTCCCCATCGCAGTCTGTGCCGCGATAGAAGTAATGTTCACCACACAACCATTGGCTTGCTTAAGCCAAGGCTCAAACGCTCGAACCATGGCAAAAGGCGCACGGACGTTCACTTGGAAAATTTGGTCAAACAGCTGGTCATCTAAACTTTGCAAATCAGAGTGCGCGACGAATTTCGTCATCCCCGCACAGTTGACCAACAAATCCAGCTTGTCGCTTATTTCACTGACTTGATGTTTAAGCTGTTCAATCGCACTAGAATCTGCCACGTTCAATTTGAATGCTAGATGCTCGTTACGTGGCAGCGAGGAAAGCACATCCTCGGCCGCTTTCTGATTACTGTTGTAAGTCAGAATTACGCGATATCCCGATTCAGCTAGCTTGCGACAAATGGCGGCACCCAGTCCGCCACTGCCGCCTGTGACTAAGGCAAGTTTCGACATATTACGCCTCTTCCACTTTGCCTTTGTAACGGCGCACACGAATATCCGCTTGCTCTTTGTGGCCAGCAAAACCTTCGAGTGCACACAAGCGAGAGCAGTACTCACCGACTTTTAGCGACGCAGCTTCCGTTACACGCTGGTAAGTACAGGTCTTGATAAATTTACCTACCCAAAGACCACCGGTGTATCGCGCCGCTTTCTTCGTTGGCAGTGTATGGTTAGTACCAATACATTTATCGCCGTAAGAAACGTTGGTTTCACGACCTAGGAACAAGGCACCGTAGTTGGTCATGTTATCTAGGAAGTATTTAGGATCTTCTGTCATCACTTGCACATGTTCAGATGCAATATCGTCTGCCACTTCCACCATTTCTTCGTAGCTATCACACACAATCACTTGTCCGTAATCTGCCCACGCTTTACCCGCGACTTCAGCCGTTGGAAGAATGGTTAACTGACGTTCAATTTCTTTGATGGTTTCTTGCGCAAATGTTTCGCTATTGGTCAACAATACAGCGGGAGAGTTGTAACCATGCTCAGCCTGACCAAGCAAGTCTGCCGCTGCCAATTCCGGGTCACAGCCTTTCTCATCAGCAATGACCAAGGTTTCCGTTGGCCCTGCAAACAAATCGATACCAACGCGACCAAACAACTGACGTTTTGCCTCTGCCACAAATGCGTTACCCGGCCCTACAATCATATCGACTGGCGCAATAGTCTCTGTACCAAGAGCCATTGCACCTACCGCCTGAACACCACCGAAGCAGTAGATTTCATCCGCACCCGCCATTGCCATCGCAGCGACAATCGCGACGTTCGGCTGGCCGTTAAACGGAGGCGCACAAGCAATAACACGTTTTACGCCCGCGACTTTCGCCGTCAGTACACTCATGTGAGCGGATGCAACCAATGGGTATTTTCCACCAGGGATGTAACAACCCACGCTGTTTACTGGAATATTTTTATGCCCCAGTACCACACCAGGCATGGTTTCTACTTCGACGTCTTTCATTGAGTCACGTTGAATTTGAGCAAAGTTTCGAACTTGTTGCTGAGCGAACTCGATATCATGACGAGTCGATTCATCAAGCGCATCCACACAGGCTTGGATTTGCTCTTCTGACAGGCGGAATTGCTCCGGCGACCAGTTATCAAACTTTTCAGACAACTCACGTACAGCGCTATCACCTTTCGATTCAATATCAGCAAGAATGTTTTCAACAATCTGACGCACTTTTGCGTCGTTTGATGCTGATACTTCTTCATTGATTCCGTTTTTTAAAATGCGTGCCATTGGGTTTCTCCTTGAAC
>NZ_WXWS01000294.1:0-7668 GCF_009904715.1 Vibrio sp. V42_P2S4T144
GTTGCGTCAGGTGATCCGTTTCAGCTAGGCGTTTTGTCTTTTTATAGATGACATTAAGTTCCTCATACATATCAAAAAAGCGTGCAGAGAGGCGTCCTATTTCATCGTTTGTTTCTAGCTTTTCAATATTGTCACGTTGATTAGATTCAAGTTCGTTCAGCTGCTTATCAAGGCGAGAAACAGGGCGCAACACATAGCGGTACAACACCAAAATGATTAATGTGATGGTGAAAAACGCCGCTACGCCAAAGGAGAAAGCAAGTTCTAGCCACACTTTATCGACTTTATTCCACATTAAATATTCGGCAGGAGAAAGCACGGCATAAAAGTGCGGCAGCAGCTCAATGGTTTGAGCGAGAGGAATATCAAGATAAATGGGTTTGTCGGCGAAAGTAATCACGCTGTGCGTGTCAAACTCGATTTCATGCTTAATCTCGTTAAAGGCTTCAAGTGATACGGAAACTACCACAAAAAACACATTTTTCGAGTCAAAGCTCAAAGGGTGAGTCCCCGTTCTTTTGTCGACGACCTCATATTGAAGAAGAATGCTTTGTCCACTGGAGTTATAAATAAAGCCAGTATGACTGAAAGCCTCTCTCTCATTGAAACTTCGTGATATGTACTCTAACACCTTTGGGTCGACCACGCCCGATGATTCGTAATATTTGTTTTCTGTGTAGTAGAGAAGGTTTTGTTTTCCGTCGAGGATCGCCATGCTCGCATCGCCTTTGTAACCATGGCTCAATACTTCAGCGGTCTCGTCTAATCGGTTAAACAAGACTCGTTCACGATAGGGGTTGTTATGATTTACCAAATAGTCTTGTAATACATCACTTTTACTGAGCGTATAGGCATAGCTATTAAGAAAAATATTCGCTTGTCGAAACTGCCCGGCGAGCTTTTCCATCTGCAACTGAATATAGCTGTCTTCCCGCTTGATGAGCGTCACTTTTTGAATGCTATAAATAATATAGCTAGATACTAACGCGCTTAATAAGATCACTGGCGCGACAAGCAAAATGACTCTATTGCTTAACTTCATTATGGTTCTTAGTTTCCGTTTGTGTCCCTACAAACGTCGCGTACCAGGTAAGGTACTGAACGGATGATGTGTTTTGGCAAATTGTAACCAGATTGTAAGGTGAGCGTTCTCCAAAATCAGGCAGCTATCTAAGAATTGTGATGACGTGAAAGGTTTCGAGCTTATTAACTAGAGGTTTTCTCAGTAGTTGGACGTCTCTTTTCCTCCCTCCCTGTATAAAACCTAACTGTAATGACAGGGAAATACCGTCATCGAAACGTTTCGATGGTAAAGTGTGACTCAAGTGCACTTTTCCTATTCAATGACAATTGAATTACAGATCATTCTCACACCTTATCGATCTCACACTGGTCAAATTGCGATGACGAATTATTATTTCATCGAAACGTTTCGATGAGTTTTCTGTTAATAACGAAAACATTTTAAAACAGGCGCTCATGGTTGTATGAACGTGTAACCGAAAGGTCGATGAGATGAAAAAAAGTACCCTAATTAACTCAGATATTTCTTACTTGGTGGCGACGCTAGGCCACACCGACGAGATCACGATATGTGATGCTGGTCTACCAATCCCAGAGCATGTTCAGCGAATCGATTTGGCGCTAACGCATGGGGTACCAAGTTTTCTTGATACTGTTCGCGTAATTCTATCTGAGTCCCAAATCGAAGGGGTCATCATTGCGGAAGAGTTCTCTGATGCAAGCCCAGTTTTGCATGAAGCGTTGCTCAACGAACTGAGCAAAGAGAGTGAAGAAACGGGCAAATCTATTGAGGTGAGCTACGTGTCACATGAAGCGTTTAAAGCACGCACGGCCCAAAGTCGCGCTATCGTAAGAACGGGCGAATGCTCGCCATATGCGAACGTTATTTTCCAAGCGGGCGTGGTTTTTTAAGCCAGAGATATTGAGGACAGATTATGACTCAAGCCATTCTACAACTAAGCGAAATTGAGAAGGCGTTTCCGGGCGTAAAAGCACTCGACAAAGCAAGCCTGAATGTTTATCCAGGCCGTGTTATGGCGCTGATGGGTGAAAATGGAGCAGGCAAGTCAACGTTAATGAAGGTGTTGACAGGCATTTACCACATGGATGCGGGGAGAATTCAATATCAAGGTCAGCCGGCGGCCTTTAAAGGTCCACGCGATTCACAGGAAGCTGGTATTAGCATTATTCACCAAGAGCTGAACCTGATTCCTGAACTGACGATTGCCGAAAATATTTACTTGGGACGAGAGTTCACTGGATCCTTAGGGCGTATCCAGTGGGGCAAAATGTATGACGAAGCTGACAAGCTTTTAAAACGTCTGAATGTAAAGCACTCATCAAAAACATTGCTTGGCGATTTAAGCCTTGGTGAACAACAAATGGTGGAAATTGCAAAGGCACTTTCGTTTGAGTCGAAAGTCATCATTATGGATGAGCCAACGGACGCATTGACCGATACCGAAACGGAATCACTGTTTAAAGTGATTAATGAGCTTCGTGCTCAAGGATGCGGCATCGTATACATCTCGCATCGTCTTAAAGAAATCTTTGAAATCTGTGATGATATTACGGTGCTTCGTGATGGTAAGTTTATCGGTGAGTGCAAGGTGTCCGACATTGATGAAGATGGCCTAATTGAAATGATGGTTGGCCGAAAATTAGAAGAGCAATATCCACGTATTGATGTCCAACATGGCGAAACTTGTCTTGAAGTCATTGGTTTGACTGGGTCTGGCGTTCAGGATGTGAGCTTTACTCTCAAGCGTGGTGAGATTCTTGGAATTTCTGGCTTGATGGGCGCAGGCCGCACTGAACTCATGAAAGTCATTTACGGCGCATTACCTAGTGAGCATGGTGTTATCAATCTTGATAACAAAACTATTAACCCGGTTAGCCCGCAAGATGGCTTGGCAAATGGTATCGCTTACATCTCTGAAGATCGCAAAGGCGATGGTTTGGTTTTAGGTCTTTCGGTTAAGGAGAACATGTCACTTTGTTCGCTAAACCAGCTGACCAAAGGCTTCCAGATTCAACACAGCGACGAAGTGATTGCTGTGGAAGATTTTATTAAGTTATTCAACATTAAAACCCCAACGCGAGATCAAATCATCGGCAACTTATCTGGTGGTAACCAGCAAAAAGTTGCGATTGCGAAAGGGTTAATGACGAAACCTAAAGTTCTGATTCTGGATGAGCCAACACGTGGTGTTGATGTCGGAGCAAAAAAAGAGATTTATCAGCTCATCAACAAGTTTAAGGCCGAAGGCATGAGCATCATCTTGGTTTCTTCCGAGATGCCTGAAGTGCTCGGCATGAGCGACCGTATTTTAGTGATGCATGAAGGTCGTATCACTGGCGAATTTGATGCGAAAGACGCCGATCAAGAAAAATTACTCGCCTGTGCCGTAGGCAAAGAGATCAATGAGGAAGCAGCATGAGTACGAATACCATGAGCAAACCAACCGAAACTGGCAACAAGAAGTTGTTCACAAAAGAGTGGCTGATTGAACAAAAATCACTGATAGCTCTGATCTTTCTGATCGTTGTTGTGTCATTTTTGAACCCGAACTTCTTTACGGTCGACAACATTCTCAACATTCTTCGTCAAACCTCCGTGAATGCCATTATCGCAGTGGGTATGACATTAGTTATTTTAACAGCAGGCATAGACTTAAGTGTTGGTTCGGTATTGGCATTGTGTGGTGCCTTTGCGGCAAGCATGATTGCGCTTGAGGTTCCGGTGCTGGTGGCGGTTCCAACTGCTTTAGTCGCAGGTGCAGCGTTAGGTGCGATCAGCGGTATCATTATTGCGAAGGGTAAGGTGCAGGCATTTATCGCTACGCTGGTTACCATGACGTTACTACGCGGTGTGACCATGGTGTACACCGAAGGTCGTCCAATCTCGACAGGCTTTACTGACACCGCGGATGCGTTCGCATGGTTTGGTACTGGCTACGCGCTAGGCATTCCAGTTCCTGTTTGGTTAATGGTGGTTGTGTTCGCTGCGGCTTGGTATTTACTTAACCACACGCGCTTTGGTCGCTATGTTTACGCACTAGGCGGCAATGAGTCTGCGACTCGCCTATCAGGTATCAATGTAGACCGAGTGAAGATTGGTGTCTACGCCATCTGCGGTATGTTAGCAGCGCTTGCAGGCATTATTGTAACGTCTCGTCTTTCTTCGGCGCAGCCAACAGCAGGTATGGGCTACGAGCTAGACGCTATCGCAGCGGTTGTTCTTGGCGGTACCAGCTTGATGGGCGGTAAAGGCCGTATCATGGGTACCTTGATTGGTGCGCTGATCATCGGTTTCTTGAACAATGCACTTAACCTACTTGATGTTTCTTCCTACTACCAAATGATTGCAAAAGCAGTGGTTATCTTGCTGGCGGTATTGGTAGACAACAAAAACAAGTAATTCATAACAATCTGTATATATAAAACAGTGAATACAAACCGAGTCAGGGGACGTGTACTGGCTCACCCTACACAAAGGACTAGAACGATGAAAAAACTTGCAACTCTTATCTCTGCTGCACTTCTTTCTTCAACCGTATCGGTAGCGGCGCAAGCTCAAGATACCATGGCGATTGTGGTTTCGACGCTAAACAACCCGTTCTTCGTAACGATGAAAGACGGTGCGGAAGCAAAAGCGAAAGAATTGGGGTACGACTTAATTGTACTGGACTCGCAAAATGACCCGAGTAAAGAACTGTCGAACATCGAGGATTTAAGTATTCGCGGCGTAAAAGCAATTCTTATCAACCCAACGGATTCTGATGCAGTGTCTAATGCAATTCGTATGGCGAACCGTTCTAAGATCCCTGTGTTGACATTAGACCGTGGTGCAAGCCGTGGTGAAGTCGTGAGTCACATCGCGTCGGACAACGTAATTGGTGGTGAAATGGCAGGCCACTACATCATGGAAAAAGTAGGCGAAAAAGCAAAAGTCATTCAACTTGAAGGTATTGCGGGCACATCGGCAGCGCGTGAGCGCGGTGAAGGCTTTATGAATGCCGTGAAGGGCAGCGATATGGATCTTCTTGCTAGCCAACCAGCTGACTTTGACCGCACAAAAGGTCTAAACGTAATGGAAAACCTGCTAGCGGCTAACCCGGATGTACAAGCGGTATTTGCACAGAATGATGAAATGGCGCTAGGTGCACTTCGCGCAGTTCAAGCTTCTGGCAAAGATGTCGTTATCGTTGGTTTTGATGGTACGGAAGACGGCATTGCAGCAGTTAACCGTGGCAAACTAGCGGCAACTATTGCTCAGCAACCAGACCTTATCGGTGCTTTAGGTGTTGAAACGGCTGACAAAGTTTTGAAAGGTGAAGAAGTAGAAGAGTACATCCCAGTACCACTAAAAGTAGTCACTAAGTAAGTTTCAAGTTCCAATAAATCATCCTAATTTTTGCTCTCTCCTCCGTTTATATCTGTCGTTTAGGAGGTGAGGGCAAACTTACCCAAAATACTGCAAAGTGTGGGGTATAGATGCCTTTGGCTTTTTATCGAGACTCCTTCATCAGGAAGAGAAGTTAAAGTCATCTAATGTATTTTCCTAAACAGTTTTTTAAAAGGGTTCATTCAGAACCGAGGATAACCGTATGAATAAGTTAGTGGTGTTAGGTAGTGTAAACGCTGACCATGTTCTTCAAGTGCCTTCTTTCCCTCGCCCAGGCGAGACGCTGCATGGTCGCAACTATCAAGTTATCCCAGGTGGCAAAGGTGCCAACCAAGCCGTCGCGGCGGCGCGATTAAATGCAGACATCGGTTTTATCGCTTGTGTGGGCGACGACTCATTCGGCATTAACATTCGCGAAAACTTCAAAATGGACGGCATCGATATCACTGGTGTGAAGATGCAGCCAAATTGCCCGACAGGTATCGCGATGATTCAAGTGTCGGACAGTGGTGAGAACAGCATTTGCATTTCAGCTGAAGCGAACGCCAAACTGACAGCAGAAGCGATTGAGCCAGATTTAGAGCGTATTCGCCAAGCAGATTACTTGCTAATGCAATTGGAAACGCCGATGTGCGGCATTGAGAAAGCTGCGCGAATCGCGAAAGATGCCAAAACCAATGTCATTCTGAACCCAGCGCCAGCTCGCGAACTGTCAGATGAATTACTGTCTTGCATTGACGTGATTACACCAAATGAAACGGAAGCTGAAGTTCTGACAGGTATTACTGTAACAGACAACGAAAGCGCGCAAGAAGCGGCGAATGTGCTACATGGTAAAGGTATAGAAATTGTCATGATCACACTCGGTGCAAAAGGCGTTTGGCTAAGCCAAAACGGTCGAGGCGAAATCATCTCGGGTTTCCGCGTTGAAGCGACGGATACTACCGCAGCGGGCGATACATTTAATGGGGCATTCGTCACTGGTCTCCTAGAAGATTTACCTTTAGAATCAGCGATTAAGTTTGCACATGCGGCGGCTGCAATTTCTGTGACCCGCTTTGGCGCGCAAACGTCGATTCCAACCCGCGAAGAGGTGGACGCGTTTCTCGCTGAACAATAAGGCGCATAACGCCTCATTAAAATAGGAGTAGTAACATGGCGACGATGAAAGACATCGCAAAACTGGCAGGGGTTTCCACTTCAACAGTGAGCCATGTTATTAACAAGACGCGTTTTGTGAGCGAAGAGATCTCTGAACGCGTTAACAATGCCGCAAAAGAGCTTAACTACTACGCGCCCTCTGCGTTGGCGCGTAGCCTCAAAGTTAATCGTACCAAAACCATTGGTATGCTCGTGACAACCTCAACCAACCCATTCTTTGGCGAAGTCGTAAAAGGCGTCGAACGCAGCTGCTACCAAAAAGGCTACAGCCTCATTTTATGTAACACCGAGGGTGATAACGAACGTATGCGTCAATCCATTAATACGCTATTGCAAAAGCGTGTCGATGGTTTGATTTTGATGTGTTCGTCGCTAGAAGGAGAGCGTATCGATGTATTTGAGCGTTACCCAGATATCCCAGTAGTGGTAATGGACTGGGGGCCGATGCTATTTACAAGTGATAAAATCCAAGACAACTCACTTCGTGGCGGTTACTTAGCGGCGAAATACTTAATTGATTGCGGCCATACCGAAATTGGGTGCATCACTGGCCCTTTGATTAAACACCAAGCGCAAATGCGATACGAAGGTTATAAGCGAGCAATGAACGAAGCTGGCTTGGAATTTAATGCCAATTGGATCATTGAGTCTGACTTCGAATGTGAGGGTGGGTATCAAGCGTTCAAAAAAATGGCTCAGCGTGGCGCATTACCCAGCTCGATTTTCGTCTCTAACGATATGATGGCGATGGGTGTGATTAACGCCGCAAATGAGCTCGGTATTAAAGTGCCGGACGACCTATCCATTATTGGTTACGATGACATCCATATCGCGAAATTTATGTCGCCATCGCTAACTACCATTCATCAGCCTAAGTACCGTTTGGGGCAGGCTGCCGTTGAGACTCTTGTCCGAAAGTTGGATGAAAAATCAACAGAGGCACAGGTCGTACAATTAGAGCCGACTCTAGTGGAACGAAAAAGCGTCAAGAGGTTAAAGTTAAACCTCACTGAATGACGTGTGATGTTGAGCTAAAAAATTAAAAAAGTCGTTTCTCTTTATACGATAAAGCCTTA
>NZ_WXWS01000505.1:0-7507 GCF_009904715.1 Vibrio sp. V42_P2S4T144
GATTCGAACCATCGAAGGCAGTGCCGGCAGATTTACAGTCTGCTCCCTTTGGCCACTCGGGAACCCCTCCAGAGGATTTTTATACTTAGTAAGATGTTTTCCCAACTCATCTCCCAAGTGCGGAGCGAATCATAGCAAACTCGCTCAGGCTGTAAAGCGTTTTTCTTACGTTTTTACGTTGAATGCTGTCTTTTTGGGCAAAGATGGTAGAAAGTCAGCGTTTTGTTTGTCCTTTGAACAGAAGAGAAGCGCACTTTTTACTTGAATTTACACTACTTGACGTTAAACACCGTATCTACTGATAAACTGTAAGCAGTTTAATGACATAAGTTTATTCGTTTAGAAGTCAATATCATGAGCATGAAAGCCACGTTATCGTTATCTGTTTTAACGCTTTCTATATTACTGAGTTCTCCATCGGTTTGCGCTGCGATGCGAGGAGGCTCAGCGGTTACTGTTGTGACTGAACAAGTAGAAACGCACGAGATCAATCAATCCTTAACTCTTATCGGCAAATTAAAGGCAGCGGAGTCTGTGGTTGTCGCATCGGAAGTCGCCGGCAAAGTGAATCAAATCGCTGTTAAAGCGAATCAAAATGTCCAGCAAGACCAGTTATTAATTAAGTTAGATGACGATAAGGCTCAAGCCGCTTTGATTGAGGCAAAGGCGTATCTAAAAGATGAACAGCGTAAGTTAAAAGAGTTCCAACGTTTGGTTAAGCGGAATGCGATTACTCAAACTGAAATCGATGCACAAAAAGCCAGTGTTGAAATAGCACAAGCGAGGCTAGATGCTGCTCAAGCCAATTTAGCTGATCTCCATATTACTGCTCCATTTTCTGGCACTGTTGGTTTTATCGATTTTAGCCGCGGCAAAATGGTCAGTGCGGGTACTGAACTTTTGACGTTGGATGATCTTTCCGTCATGGAACTGGATTTACAAGTACCGGAGCGCTATTTATCGATGCTTTCTATTAGTATGGAAGTCATCGCTAAAACCAGTGCATGGGGTAGCCAGATCTTTACTGGTCAAGTCACAGGTATTGATACGCGTATCAGCGCCGAAACACTGAATCTTCGCGTGCGTATTGAGTTTGATAACCCAGAAAATCAATTGAAGCCGGGCATGTTGATGAACGCTTCACTAGCATTTCCTGCTATTAAGGCGCCAATCATTCCTGTTCAAGCACTTGAATACTCCGGAACTAAACGTTTTGTATATGTAATTGATGAAAATAACAAAGCTACTCGTCAAGAAGTGTCGCTAGGTGCTCGTGTTGGCAACGAGGTGGTGATCGAATCTGGTGTTGAGATTGGTGACAAGATTGTGGTTCAAGGCATTGTTAACATGCGTGATGGTGTCGAAGTGAAAGAAATTGTCGCGCCACTAAAAGCGAACACCACGGATGTGACACGCAATGACAGTGAATCGGATGAGGAAGAAAACTAATGTTACTGTCCGACGTTTCAGTTAAACGCCCTGTCGCGGCGTTAGTTCTGAGCATGCTGTTGTGTGTGTTTGGCTTTGTGTCATTCACCAAATTAGCCGTTCGTGAAATGCCTGATATAGAAAGCCCAGTCGTTTCTATCAGTACGCGTTATGAGGGTGCATCTGCGACTATTATTGAAAGCCAAATTACCTCCGTTTTGGAAGACCAGCTTTCTGGGATCAGTGGAGTTGATGAAATTAGCTCCACTACTCGTAACAGCATGTCGCGTATCACGATCACGTTTGAGTTAGGTTACGATCTCAACACAGGTGTGAGCGACGTGCGTGATGCCGTGGCTCGTGCTCAGCGCTCGCTACCTGATGAAGCGGATGACCCTATTGTTTATAAGAACAATGGCTCGGGAGAGGCATCGCTCTACATCAATCTCAGTTCTGCAGAGATGGACCGTACTCAATTAACGGATTATGCCGAACGTGTATTGATGGACCGCTTTAGCCTGATCTCTGGGGTTAGCTCCATTGATCTCTCCGGTGGTTTGTACAAGGTCATGTACGTGAAGCTTAAGCCAGAACTAATGGCTGGACGTTCAGTTACAGCTTCGGACATTACATCAGCTTTACGAAGTGAGAACCTAGAAAGCCCAGGTGGTGAAGTTCGCAACGACTCAACAGTAATGTCCGTGCGTACGGCTCGTACTTATAACACGCCTGAAGATTTTCAATATCTTGTCATTAAACGCGCAAGCGACAATACACCTATCTATTTAAAAGATGTAGCAGATGTCTTCATTGGTGCAGAAAACGAAAATTCAACCTTCAAAAGTGATGGTGTAGTAAACATCAGTCTTGGTGTGGTATCGCAGTCAGACGCAAACCCGTTAGAGGTTGCTAAGCTGGTTCGTTCTGAAGTCGATAACATCCAGAAGTTCTTACCAGAAGGTACACGCCTTGCGATAGATTACGACGCGACAGTATTTATCGAGCGTTCAATCGAAGAGGTGTACAGCACGCTATTTATCACGGGCGGCTTGGTGATTTTGGTGTTGTACATTTTCATCGGCCAAGCTCGTGCAACCTTAATTCCTGCGGTTACGGTTCCTGTTTCTCTGATTTCTTCGTTCATTGCCGCGTACTACTTTGGGTTTTCTATCAACTTGATCACCTTGATGGCGTTGATATTATCGATTGGTTTGGTGGTGGATGACGCAATTGTGGTTGTAGAGAATATCTTCCACCATATTGAACGCGGTGAATCGCCATTACTCGCCGCATATAAAGGCACAAGAGAGGTTGGTTTTGCTGTTATAGCAACAACATTAGTGCTGGTGATGGTGTTCTTACCGATCTCCTTTATGGATGGCATGGTAGGTCTACTATTTACAGAGTTTTCTGTATTGCTGGCTATGTCGGTCATATTCTCCTCTTTGATTGCCCTGACGCTGACTCCTGTATTAGGTAGTCAGATTTTGAAAGCGAATGTAAAACCAAATCGATTCAATGAAGCGGTTGATCGCTTGTTTAGCAAGCTTGAGAGTGGTTATCGCGCATTATTGAAAGGCGCATTGAAAGTACGTTGGGCTGCTCCGCTGGTGATTCTAGCTTGTTTGGGCGGTAGCTATTTCTTGATGAATCAGGTACCGGCCCAGCTGACCCCACAAGAAGATCGCGGTGTTATATTCGCGTTTGTGCGCGGTGCAGATGCTACGTCATACAATCGTATGTCAGCCAATATGGATATTGTCGAAGACCGATTGATGCCATTACTAGGGCAAGGTTATCTGAAGTCATTCAGTATCCAAACGCCAGCGTTTGGTGGCCAGGCAGGAGACCAGACAGGCTTTGTGATCATGATTCTAGAAGATTGGAACGAACGTGATATCACGGCTCAGCAAGCCCTTAACAAAGTACGGAAAGAATTGGCAGGTATCCCAGATGTTCGAGTGTTCCCATTTATGCCAGGTTTCCAAGGTGGTTCGAGTGAGCCAGTTCAGTTCGTATTAGGCGGCTCTGATTACGATGAGCTCGTTGTTTGGGCTGAAATGCTAAAGAACAAAGCAGAAGAATCACCAATGATGGAAGGAGCAGAGATAGATTACTCGGAAAAAACGCCTGAGTTATTGGTTACAGTTGACCGACAGCGTGCCGCAGAGCTAGGAGTCAGTGTTCAAGACATTTCTGACACCCTAGAAATCATGCTCGGTGGTAAAAGCGAAACGACTTATGTTGAGCGTGGCGAAGAGTACGATGTGTATCTTCGCGGTGATGAAAATAGCTTTAATAATGCTGCAGATTTAAGTCAGATTTATCTGCGCACGAATAGCGGTCAGCTAGTGACGTTAGATGCGGTCACAAAAATTGAAGAAGTGGCGGCCTCTATTCGTCTTTCTCACTACAACAAACAGAAGTCCATCACTATTACTGCCAACCTGTCGGAAGGTTATACATTAGGAGATGCGCTGGATTACCTAGACCAGGAAGCCATCGACAACTTACCGGGTGACATTTCGGTGAGTTATTCGGGGGAGTCGAAAGACTTTAAAGAGAACCAAGCGAGTGTTGCTGTTGTGTTTGCATTGGCACTGCTAGTGGCGTATCTCGTGTTGGCGGCTCAGTTTGAAAGCTTCGTAAACCCGTTAGTGGTCATGTTTACGGTGCCGATGGGTGTATTTGGTGGCTTCCTTGGTTTAGTTATTATGGGCCAAGGTATGAACATTTATAGCCAGATCGGCATGATCATGTTGATTGGTATGGTGACGAAAAACGGTATTTTGATCGTAGAATTTGCCAATCAGCTACGTGATCGTGGCGTTGGGTTTGAAAAAGCGATCATTGATGCAGCTGCGCGACGTCTACGTCCAATCTTGATGACTGCGTTTACCACACTTGCTGGCGCAATTCCGTTGATCGTATCGACAGGGGCGGGTTATGAGAGCCGTATTGCCGTGGGTACGGTAATCTTTTTCGGGATGGGGTTTGCGACATTGGTGACCTTGTTTGTTATCCCGGCAATGTACCGATTGATTTCGGCGAAAACACAAGCACCAGGTCATGTAGAAGCAGAGTTAAACAAAGCAATTAGCCATGATACGAAGGGCCGTATAGCGCACCCTTAAATCAAACGTTAAAACACAAAAGCCGAGGTAATAACCTCGGCTTCTCTTTATCGGTTTAAAGTTAGCTCGGAAGCGTTCGATTAGAAGCGTTTCCCTAGGCTGATTTGTACACCTTCGTAGCTGTCGTAAAAATCTTCAAAACCCATATCCGCGACATTATAAATGTACTCTGCGCGTAACCAGATATCTTTGCTCATATCCCAATGGACACCAGCACCGATGTTGAATAGCGCGCCTGAATCATCTGTGACTTTTTGTTCGTTTGGAACATACATTTCAGCTTGAGTGCCAAGCGCAGTTACGCGACCAAACAGTGACAGCGGCGTATCGCCTAAGTTATCACTTGTTACAACAGCAGACATACCTGCTTGGTAATAGTGAAGATCTAAGTCAGTTTTTAGAGCATCGTTCTTAAGTTCATTTTGTGAATAGCGCAGAACCCCTTCAAACGCGAGGTATTGGTTTATATGGTAACCCCAGCCAACTGTGATATGTGGTGTTGACCACTCATTGTCTCTATCCGAGCCGAAATACGGTGTATCAAAACCAACGTTACCAGTACCCAGATAAAAATAAGATTGATGAGCTTGTTCTTGAGCAGCTAAAGTTGGCACGCTAATGGTCAAGGCAGACAATAATAGAATGGCGTTTTTCATAACTAGACGATAACCTTGGTAAAAGACCGTTGTAATGATTTGTTTAAATGTTAATTTAATCAATAGGATGGATGGTAATTATCATATCAGCTTTTATCAAAGGTAGTGATTTTAGAATGGGAATTGTTGCGCTAAAGCATACTTCTTACTCATGACTACCGACTAACTAGATATGGTGACGAAAGCTAGCTAAATAAGAGAGAAGGAAAGGAAAGTGGCTGAATTCAAATACAAAAACTTGACTCAAGAAGAACAAGATAAGTTAGACGCGGCGACATTTCGCCGTTTATTGGCGCATTTAGATGCTAACAAAGACGTACAAAACATCGACCTGATGATCCTTGCGGGCTTCTGTCGCAACTGCTTTAGCAAATGGTATAAATCTGAGGCTGAAAATCTCGGTTTGGATTTAGATATTGATGACGCTCGCGAACGTGTTTACGGCATGACTTACGATGAATGGAAACAAAATCATCAACCAGCGGCAACGCCAGAACAATTGGCTGCGTTTGAAGCGCGCCAGAAAAAGTAAAACCCAGCGATAAAAACAGCCCACATGAAGTTGGGCTGTTTTTTAAAGTCCAGTTTGCACGTTAAGCGTTAGTTGAGCCGCAACAAGCTGGCTCAACGCAACCTTTTGCTTGAATGACTTCGAGTTGAGCTAAGTAAGGTTGAATATCGCCGATGTTCTCTTTTACCCATGTTAAGTCATAATACGTATCTAGGTAACGCTCTCCAGAATCACATAGAAGCGTCACGATAGAACCCTTCTCACCGCGTTGTTTCATCTCACAAGCCAATTGCAGCACACCGTAAAGATTGGTGCCTGTTGATGCGCCGACTTTACGCCCAATCAGCTGAGATACCCAATGGGCGGTTGCCACACTGGCTGCGTCTGGAATTTTGCGCATTTCATCAATGACACCAGCAATAAAACTTGGTTCGACACGTGGTCGCCCGATACCTTCAATTTTGCTGCCAGTATCGCCTTTCAATGAGTGATTTCCTGACTGGAAAGCATCGTAAAACACTGAGTTTTCAGGGTCTACCACGCAAAGCTTAGTGTCGTATTTTTGGTAACGAATAAAACGGCCAATGGTTGCTGATGTGCCGCCTGTTCCAGGACTCATCACTACCCAGCTAGGAATCGGGTGATCTTCTAACTCCATTTGGCTAAAGATAGAGTTCGCGATGTTGTTGTTACCGCGCCAGTCAGTAGCGCGTTCAGCATAAGTAAACTGGTCCATGTAGTGACCATTTAGTTCTTGAGCCAAGCGTCGAGACTCGTCATAAATCTGATCTGATCGTTCAACAAGGTGCGCTTTACCACCGTAAAATTCAATTTGTTCGATCTTTTTACGTGCAGTGGTTTTCGGCATGACGGCAATGAACGGTAAGCCAAGTAAACGCGCAAAATACGCTTCCGAAACGGCAGTGCTGCCTGAGGACGCCTCGATTACAGTGGTTTCAGGACCAATCCATCCATTACAAATAGCATAAAGAAACAATGAGCGCGCCAATCGATGCTTAAGAGAGCCTGTTGGATGCGTGCTCTCATCTTTTAGGTAGATATCGATACCATCAAGAGAAGGCAGTTCAAGTTTAAATAAATGAGTATCAGCAGAACGTTGAAAGTCTGCTTCAATTTTACGCACTGCATTGTTGATCCAGTTGTGGTCAGTACACATGGCGTCTCTCCTTGGAAATCGATAGATAAGCATTAGATGGGAATAATTTACCTATAATACGAGAGAAAAACTTTGCTATAGTTGCCGGTAATGACTATTTTGATAGAAAAGTTTTCTACACTTCGTGGGTTTTATAGGATGAGCTTGGATCGGGTCGATAAACAGCTGCTTGCGTTGTTACAAACCGACAGCACCTTGTCATTAAATGAGTTAGCAGAGCAGGTAAATCTGACAACGACGCCATGTTGGAAGCGTTTGAAAAGGTTGGAAGAAGAGGGCTACATCGAAAAACGCGTGGCGTTGTTAAGTACAGAAAAGCTCGAGCTATCTTTCATTGCATTTGTTCAGTTAAAAACGATTGATCATTCCGAAGGTTGGTATCACCATTTTGTTACAACTGTGAGTGACTTTCCTGAGGTAATGGAGTTTTATCGTATGGCTGGCGAGTATGACTACATGATGAAAGTACTAGTCAAAGATATGAAGTGTTTTGACGAATTCTATAAGCGGTTAGTTAATAGCGTAAAAGGGCTATCTAATGTGACTTCAACATTTGCTATGGAGTCCATTAAATACACAACAGAGTTACCAATCCTAAAAT
>NZ_WXWS01000187.1:0-7457 GCF_009904715.1 Vibrio sp. V42_P2S4T144
AGCAGAGATTGCTTCGACGATTGGTGGTAAAAGAAAAGATAAATCCAAAATGACTCTTGCGAATAAAATATACGCTGAACTTTTTAGAACTTATGAGTCAATTTTGAAATTCCTATACTGGAAAAACAAAGCATGAAGATTTTAGTCATTGGCCCTGCGTGGGTCGGCGATATGGTAATGTCGCAATCGTTATATATCGTATTAAAGCAACGCCATCCAGATAGCCAAATTGACGTGATCGCTCCAGGATGGTGTAAACCGATTCTTGAGCGTATGCCAGAAATCCACCAAGCGATTGAAATGCCTATCGGTCATGGTGAGTTTAACTTATTAGGCCGCAGGGAAATTGGTAAATCATTACGTGAAAAGCAATATGACCACGCCTATATCTTGCCTAAATCAGCGAAATCAGCACTGATCCCATGGTTTGCCAACATTCCTCTTCGTACTGGCTGGAAAGGAGAAATGCGCTATGGCTTATTGAATGACTTACGCCCTAACATGAAGTCTTTTCAGTACATGGTAGAGCGCTATGTAGCGTTAGCTTATCCAAAAGCAGAAATGGTGGATTCTAACTCTCTTGGCGGGCT
Source organism: Vibrio sp. V42_P2S4T144 (assembly GCF_009904715.1). Taxonomy (NCBI): domain Bacteria; kingdom Pseudomonadati; phylum Pseudomonadota; class Gammaproteobacteria; order Vibrionales; family Vibrionaceae; genus Vibrio; species Vibrio sp. V42_P2S4T144. The sequence continues at coordinate 591 of NZ_WXWS01000187.1, forward strand.
TGAAACCTTACCTCGCCCACGCCTCGCAATCAACGAAGTAGAGCAAAAAGCCACGATCCAAAAATTCAACTTAACGCAAGACCAACCAACCATTGGACTGTGCCCAGGAGCAGAGTTTGGTCCTGCCAAAAAATGGCCCGAAACACACTACGCTGAAGTTGCGACGCAAATGGCTCGATCTGGGCATCAAATCTGGTTGTTTGGTTCTCAAAAGGACTTAGAGACTTGTAACAATATCCGCGCACTTGTCCCGACGCAATTCCATAAGAACATTCATGTTCTAGCAGGACAAACCAGCTTAATTGAAGCGGTCGACCTACTTGCTGCATGCAAGACAGTTGTCGCGAATGACTCAGGCTTAATGCATGTGGCAGCTGCGGTTGGTTGTAATGTTGTTGCCGTGTATGGCTCAACTTCACCGAAGTACACCCCCCCACTCGCAGAAAAAGTGGAGATTGTTCATACCGATATTGATTGTCGCCCTTGTTTCCAGCGTGAATGTCAATACAAACACCTTAAGTGCTTGACAGAACTTTCGCCTAAGCAAGTGCTAGATAGCATCCAAAAACTTGACGCCATTACGATAAGCTCATGTTAGTTCGTATTGTTTATACCTTACTACTCGCCCTAGCGTCACCGCTGCTTTTATTTGGTTTGTACAAGAGCAAACCAAATAAGCCTAAGTTCGGCTCTCGCTGGAAAGAGCACTTTGGCATAACCCCCAAGCTAAAAAGCAACGACAAACCTATTTGGATACATGCCGTATCTGTTGGTGAAAGCATAGCAGCAACACCTTTAATCAAAGCCCTTAAGGAACAAAACCCCGAACAATCTATTCTAGTTACAACAACAACAAGTACCGGAGCTGAACAGATTGCTAAGTTGGGTGATTTAATTGAACACCGCTATATGCCAATTGACTTTGGGTTTGCTATCAAAGGTTTTCTTAAAGCAGTGCAACCAAAACAGATGTTGATCATTGAGACTGAGCTGTGGCCAAACACGCTTCACAATGTTCACAAAGCGGGTGTCCCTATAACTGTCGTAAATGCGCGCCTATCTGAAAAATCGTGTCAGAACTACGCCAAAATACAGCGGCTTTTTAACCAGCTTCATCCATGCCTAACTCAAGTACTCTGCCAAACGGATTCAGATGCAGAGCGCTTCGAACGCTTAGGCGTTGAGAAAAAGAAACTATCCGTTACTGGCTCGATTAAGTTCGATATTCAAATATCAGAGCAAGTGAAACAGCAAGGACAGCAGCTTCGAGCCCAACTTAAAAACGATCGTCCGATTTGGATTGCAGCTAGCACCCACAAAGGCGAGGACGAACAGGTATTAGATGCACATAGACAAGTTTTAAAATCTCATCCAAATGCATTACTTATTTTGGTTCCTCGCCATCCGGAACGATTTGATGATGTGTTTGCGCTTTGCCAAAATTCCGGCTTTAATAGCACCAGAAGAACCAATGCTGCAATAGTTAACGCCGATACACAGGTATACCTTGCTGATACTATGGGTGAAATGCTGATTCTCCTTGGTGCCAGTGATGTTTGCTTTATGGCTGGGAGTTTGCTTGGGGATAAAGTTGGTGGACATAATGTGCTTGAACCAGTCGCACTCAACGTTCCAGTGATATCAGGCCCTAGTTACTTCAACTTCAAAGCGATTGTAGAAGACATGATTGCTCTGAATATTATAGACATTACCGATAAAACTCAGCTAGCGAGTAAAGTACTAGAGCGCTTTCAACATAGTAACTCTCAGCAAATGAGTGATTTTATTCAAGGCTATTTAAACTCGACTCAAAAAACAATTGAAGCAATTAAATAATGTCACAGACCCATTCAGCCTACTTTGTCATTACCGTTTTTGTGATTGCAATAATTGCCCTTGTCACAAGGTATCAAAACAAACCTGAAAAGGTTTTTGGAGTAGTTTTGCTTGTTTTATATAGCAGCAGATCCGTATCGACAGAGCAACTCATTAGCAGTATTGCCAATCCTGGCGTACTTACGCTGGTACTACTTATCATCTGCTCGCTAGCTTTAGAAAAGACCTCACTACTTCGTAGAATTTCGCAATTAGTCATCAAACCTAGCTATAAATCTACCTGGGTTCGACTGTTCTCGATAACCACATTGTCTTCAGCATTTCTAAACAACACAGCGGTGGTCTCTACCATGATCGCCCCAATACGTGCCAATGCCCTTCACCCAGCCAGCAAACTGCTACTTCCCCTATCTTTTGCTGCCATCCTTGGCGGAACACTAACGCTGATCGGCACTTCGACGAATTTAATCGTCAATAGTATGGTGCTCGATGCTGGGCTACCTAGTCTCTCCTTTTTTGATTTTTCACTTGTTGGCAGCATTGTTGTACTTGGGTGCGGGCTCACCCTGTTTTTACTTAGCCATTGGCTACCTAGCAACATTGAACGAGCAGATACTCAAGCTCAATACTTCATTGACGCTGAGGTAGAACCAAACTCCCCACTTATCGGTAAAACTATTCAGCGCAACGGGCTGAGAAATCTAAACTCTCTGTTTTTAGTCGAGATTCATCGCCAAGGAAGAACTATTTCACCAGTATCACCACATGAGTTAATAGAGGAAAATGATCGCCTATTATTCTGTGGAGAGATTAGAAAAGTAACTCAACTGAATCACTTCCCGGGCTTATCACTCTTTGCTCATAAAGGCGAAAGACTAAGTCATGATCTCAAAGAGGTCGTATTACGCCCTGAAAGTGCTTTAGTAAATAAGACCTTAAAACAAATTGGCTTTCGCGCTATGTTCAACGCTGCAGTTGTCGCGATCCGACGCGATGGCCACACGGTTTCCGGAAAGCTCGGTGAAGTTACCTTAAAAGCTGGTGACTATCTGGTACTCGCTGTAGGTGATGACTATCACCAGAGAAATAACATCGCTAAAAACTTTATCCAGCTCCAAGCGCTAAAAGCCGATAGGCTGCTCAAAGGACCACAAGAAATTGTCGCTGTTCTTGGCTTTTTTAGTGCTATCGCCCTCGCAGCTATGGAGATAGCTCCACTGCTGCACAACCTGATCTTGTTGCTTGGTGTTCTACTATTAACTGGAGCACTGAAAACGAATGAAATTATACGAAGGCTACCAGTCCAGATATGGCTAGTAATTTCATCTGCACTTTTGCTGTCTCAGGCATTAGATAATAGTACAGCAGTCGACCTCCTGCGGAGCGCAATGACAGAACAAGCTGAATTTATGAGCCCATTGTCAGGGCTTATCATGGTTTACTTGGTCACTTTATTGCTAACGGAGTTGGTCACCAACAATGCGGCGGCGGCCTTAGTCTTCCCCGTTGCTTATGCCCTCGCGACGAGTCTAGATGCAAATCTTCACAGCTATATTTTAGCTGTCGCGTTCGGCGCAAGTGCAAGCTTTATTAGCCCATATGGATACCAAACCAACTTAATGGTTTACAATGCAGGTCAGTACTGTATCAAGGATTATATAAAGATTGGGGTGCCGATGAGTATTACGTATAGCGGTTTAGTATTAACGGCTATCACAACTATCTATGGCGTTTAACTCCCTCATCGAATCAAAGAGAGACCGGAATGAAACTTTCTCCACAACGAATGACTCACCTTAAGCAGCTTGAGGCAGAATCTATCCATATTATGCGTGAGGTAGCTGCCGAGTTTGATAACCCAGTGATGCTTTACTCTGTTGGTAAAGACTCTTCAGTGATGCTACACCTTGCGCAGAAAGCCTTTGCGCCTGGCATTCCCCCGTTTCCACTTATGCATGTTGATACCACATGGAAATTCAAAGAAATGATTGAGTTTCGTGACTACATGGCGAAAAAGCTTGGTATGAAGCTGATTGTGCACCAAAATCCAGAAGGGCTTGCGATGAACATCAGCCCATTTGTGCATGGCAGCTCAAAACATACTGATATCATGAAGACACAAGGCCTAAAACAAGCCTTAGATAATCATGGCTTTGATGCTGCTTTTGGTGGTGCTCGTCGTGACGAAGAAAAGTCTCGCGCGAAAGAGCGTGTTTACTCTTTCCGTGATGAACATCACCGCTGGGATCCTAAAAATCAACGCCCTGAGCTTTGGAATATCTACAACGGCAAAGTAAACCAAGGCGAGAGCATTCGCGTATTCCCTCTTTCTAACTGGACTGAGCTGGATATCTGGCAATATATCTACCTAGAGAGCATCGAGATTCCAAGCCTGTACTTTGCAAAAGAGCGTCCCGTCGTTGAGCGTGACGGTATGTTGATCATGAAAGATGATGATCGCATGGAGCTTCGTGAAGGGGAGACGGTAGAACAACGCATGGTTCGCTTCCGTACACTAGGCTGCTACCCATTAACGGGAGCGGTTGAATCTCAAGCAACAACGCTACCAGAGATCATTCAAGAGATGCTGCTTACAACCACTTCTGAGCGCCAAGGCCGTGCCATTGACCATGATAGCTCTGGCTCCATGGAGAAAAAGAAACGTGAGGGTTACTTCTAACTATGACCTCGCCGTATCAAAAGAAGCACAATGAGTCTGTGAGTGACGATGTGGTTTGGCATAACACCAGCGTAACTCATGAAGATCGTGTTGCGCTTAAGCAGCAAAAGCCTGTTGTACTTTGGTTTACCGGACTTAGTGGCTCAGGAAAATCGACCGTCGCTAACGCGGTAGAAAGCAAGCTATTAGCGTTAGGTAAACATAGTTACCTTCTTGATGGTGACAATGTGCGCCACGGTCTAAACAAAGATCTTGGCTTTAGTGATCTAGACCGTATTGAGAACATTCGCCGCATTGGCGAGGTGGCTAAACTATTTGTCGATGCCGGGAACATTGTTCTGACCGCGTTTATTTCGCCATTTATCTCAGATAGAGAGCAAGTGCGCCAGTTAATGCAGCAAGGCGAGTTTTTAGAGGTGTTTGTTGATACTCCACTCGCAATCTGCGAGCAAAGAGATCCTAAAGGCCTGTATAAAAAGGCACGCGCAGGTGAGATTAAACACTTCACTGGCATCGACTCTGAGTACCAAGCGCCTATATCTCCAGAAATTCACATCAAGACAGCTGAGCTGTCTGTCGAAGCGTGTGCCGACCAAGTGATTCAAGCGCTCACTGAAAAAGAATACATTTAAAAGGAAGTCATTATGTCTCATAGCTCTGAGCTTATCGCTAAAGACATTGAAGCGTACCTAAACGTACATGAAAACAAAGACCTACTTCGTTTCTTAACTTGTGGTAACGTTGATGACGGCAAATCTACACTGATTGGTCGCCTGCTATACGACAGCAAGCTGATTTATGAAGATCAAATGGCTGCGATCGAAAAAGATTCTCAAAAGTTCAATACGACAGATGAAGCGTTCGACTTAGCACTACTAGTCGACGGTCTACAGTCCGAGCGTGAACAAGGCATCACGATTGATGTTGCCTACCGCTACTTCTCAACCGACAAGCGTAAATTCATCATCGCCGACACTCCAGGACATGAACAGTACACTCGTAATATGGTTACGGGTGCTTCTACCTGTGATCTTGCGATTGTAATGGTTGATGCTCGCCACGGTATCCAGACGCAAACACGTCGTCATAGCTATATCTGTAGTCTACTTGGAATTCAGCACGTTATCGTTGCCGTTAACAAAATGGATCTGATGGACTACAGCCAAGAGGTGTATCAGAAAATCAAAGCCGATTACCGAGATATGGCAAAGAACTTCAACATCAAGGATATCCGCTTTGTGCCAATCTCTGCTCTAAAAGGCGACAATGTTGTCACTCCAAGTGAGAACATGGATTGGTACCCTGGCGCTACATTAATGAAGCTGCTTGAAACAGTTAAGATTAACCAAGACATCAACACTGAAGTCATGCGCTTCCCAGTGCAATATGTCAATCGCCCAAACCTAAACTTCCGTGGTTTTTGTGGCACCCTTGCTTCAGGCATTGTACAGGTTGGTGATGAGGTTACTGCTCTTCCATCGAACAAAGTTTCTCGCATCAAATCTATCTTTACCTTCGATGGTGAGCTAAAAGAAGCAATGCCGGGTCAAGCCATCACCCTAACGCTTGAAGATGAAATCGATGTGTCACGCGGCGATATGCTTGTCCATTCCAACAACATTCCGGAGGTTGTAGACGCTTACCAAGCTCATATCGTTTGGATGGATGAATCTCCGATGCAAACGCATAAAGAATACCTATTCAAATTTGCGACTAAAACCTGTACAGGTAAGGTTTCTCAAATTGAGCATAAGGTTGATGTCAATACACTTAAGCAGCATGATCATAAAAATACGCGCCTTGAGTTAAACGAGATTGCACTCGCCTCAATAAAGCTTACCGATAAAGTTGCAATGGATGTTTATCAGCAGCTACCTCAAACTGGCGCTTTTATCATTATTGACCGCATTAGTAACGTGACTGTCGGCGCGGGTATGGTGTCATCGATACAATTAAACCATACTGAAGAACCAGCTCGTGTTTACTCAGAAGCAGAGAAAGAGCTCAATGCTTATGTATGTAAGCACTTCCCAGAGTGGGGCTGTGTAAAAATAAACTAAATAAATAGGTGGGCCATAAACATATCGCTCACCTATTTTATTGGGAAGGGTTAGAGAATATTAGATTTCTGATCCTCTCCTTTATCGCCTTCCTTTGAGATTTTCGCGCTCTCTGTTTATATTTTCTTATTCGATTGTTAAATGACTTTAAGTTCACTCCATCCAAGTCTTGTTTTAGTGACTCCAAACTATTGGCCATTGCTAACAAAAAGTCTCTCTGATTTTCGTGAGAGGACGAGGATATCCTTGTTGAAAAAGAATCTTTTTGATTAATTCTATATACAGACATTG
>NZ_WXWS01000589.1:0-7447 GCF_009904715.1 Vibrio sp. V42_P2S4T144
TGTTGTCTATGTAGAGCAATGATATGAAGCCATACCTAATTTCTGCGCTAGCCGCGATCCTTTCTTCTTCTGCCATGGCTTACGATGTTAAGTCCGGTGGCAAAACCAGTGTTAAAAAAGACGGCGCGAATGCCTATTCTCTTCCTGCTGCTAACTTGCCAATGAGCAAACGCCTCGATTTTAGTGTCGGTAACAGCTTTTTCCGCAACCCTTGGGTACAAGCGCCAGCGTCAACAGACGCTCGTGACGGCCTAGGCCCGCTTTTTAATACCAATGGTTGTCAGAACTGCCACATCAAAGACGGTCGTGGTCATCCGCCAGAGAAAGATGATTTACATGCCGTGTCTATGTTAGTGCGCTTAAGCATTCCTGCGATGACGCCAGAACAAAAGAAAGCTTACATCAAAGATGGCGGCATACCTGAGCCGACTTATGGTGGCCAGCTTCAAGATTTCGCCCTGCAAGATCAAACGCCAGAAGGCAAAATCGAAATCACTTACACCGATGTCCCAGTGAAATTTAAAGACGGTACGACGGTGACGCTAAGAAAACCTCATTTGAACATTATCGATCTGGGTTACGGCGATATGCACCCTGATACCGAGTTCTCAGCACGCGTGGCACCGCCAATGATCGGCCTTGGTTTGTTAGAGAGTATTCCCGACGAAACGCTACTTGCTTGGGCTGATGAACAAGATGCCGACAAAGACGGTATCTCAGGCAAAGTCAATAAGGTGTGGGATATTGAGAAGGACAATTTCTCGATTGGTCGTTTTGGCTGGAAAGCAGGACAACCGACGTTAATGCAGCAAAATGCAGCAGCATTCAATGGTGATGTGGGTCTTACGAGCCATTTATTCCCAAATGAAAACTGTACCTCGAAACAAAGCATTTGTGACGACATGCCAAATGGCGGCAAACCTGAAGTGAGTGAAAATATTCTCGACTTCGTAGAGTTTTACAGCCAACACTTAGCCGTACCTATTCGCCGTAATGTCAATGACCCTAACGTGAAACTTGGTCAGCAAATCTTTGCTGCGTCTGGCTGTGAAAGCTGCCACAAGACCAGTGTTAAAACGGCGAAACGACCAGAGTTACCAGCGCTTTCTGAGCAGCTTATCCACCCATACACCGACATGCTTTTGCATGACATGGGTGAAGGCTTAGCCGATAACCGTCCGGAATACCTAGCAAACGGCCGCGAGTGGCGAACAGCACCGCTATGGGGCATTGGTTATACCGAAGAAGTAAACGGACATACTTACTTCTTACATGATGGTCGCGCTCGTAACCTGATGGAAGCAGTGTTGTGGCACGGCGGCGAAGCTGAAACGGCGAAACAAAACGTCTTAGCACTGAACAAAAAAGAACGTGACGCATTGATTGCGTTTCTGAATTCTCTATAAGGAAGCAACCATGAAAAAAACACTATTAGTGAGTGCGATTGCCGCAACGTTAAGTTTGGTTGGTTGCCAATCGACCATCGGTTCGAGCTCTGCCAAGCCTGAGAGTACAAGTCATATTTCTCAAAGCGTGTACGAGGTGGAGTTTCAATCAGCTCAGACGTTTTTAGCGCAAACCACAGAACTTGAACAACGCTTCGCAGATTACTGCGCATCAGAGTCGAAAGATGATGCACAAGTAAAACAGCAGTGGCATCAAACGATGCTGGCGTGGATGGCATTACAAGGTCAAGAACGTGGCCCTGCTACGGCGTTGGAGCAAAGCTGGAATGTTCAGTTTTGGCCAGATAAAAAAAACACTACTGGTCGTAAAATGTCTGTATTGACGAAATCTGGCCAAGCTTGGAGTGCAGAAGATATTTCCACCCAAAGTGTCACCGTGCAAGGTTTAGGGGCTCTGGAATGGCTGCTTTACGATAAAGCGTCGACCCTATCTAGCAACAGCAATACCTGTGCGACAGGCATTTCGATTGCAGAAAACCTCGATAACAAAGCGCAGATCATCGCGGATTCTTGGGCAGAAAACCCTTGGAAATCGCTAGAGATGACAGAATGGGAATCTGAGTACATTTCACTGCTTTCTAATCAGCTTGAATACAGCATGAAGAAGTTGAGTCGCCCATTGGCGAAGATTGGCAAGCCTCGCCCTTATTTCTCAGAATCGTGGCGTTCAGAGACGTCGCTTTCGAACTTGAAAGCGAACCTTACCGCAATGGAAGCACTCTATTTTGCCGACGGTAACGGGCTAGATGCGCTATTAAGAGAACAAGGTCATGCGGATTTAGCTGATCGTGTTGTTCATCAGTTCGAGATGGCGTTAGATACATGGCCGGAAGATAAGAGCTTGTTTGCCGCACTACAAACAAAAGAAGGCTATCGCATGGTGCTCTCTCAATACAATAAGCTAGAGCAATTGAAGTACCTGATTCACGAAGAGGTGGCGATCGAGCTTGGCGTGGTTATAGGATTTAATGCAACCGATGGTGACTGATCAAACCCGCCGAAACTTACTGAAAGCTGCTCTATTCGGGGCAGCTACACCTATGATGCCATTTGGTTGTGCCTCAACAAGCTCACGTGAGCCTGCGTTGATCGGCTGCTCTATCATTGGCAGAGATAAATATGCAGCGGTGGTGGCGGATGAGCATGGTATGCCGCTATCTTCATTGCCGATTCCTGAGCGTGGTCACGGTGTGGCAACCAACCAACAAGGCCACGCCGTAGTTTTTGGTCGTCGACCAGGTACTTTCTTCATGGTATTTGATTATCGCTCAGGGCAGATGATCAAACTGCAACTAGCAAAGTCAAATCGTCATTTCTATGGGCATGGCGTTTACTCCCACGATGGCACGTTGCTATTTGCCACAGAAGGGGAGAGGGGGACAAGTCGTGGGATCATTGGTGTTTATGATGTGCAGAAGCAATATCAAAAAATCGATGAGTTAACGGGTTTTGGTCTTGGTCCTCATGAAGTGATCATGATGCCTGATGGCGCATTAGCGATTGGCGTCGGTGGCGTACACACCAACGGCCGTGAACCTCTCAATCTTGATAGCATGAGACCGAGTCTGAGTTACCTTTCACAAGAAGGGGAGCTATTGGATCAAGTGTCTTTACCGGATCATAAGTTGAGTATTCGCCATTTAGCTCATGATGGTGCGGAAACCGTGCTTTGTGGGCAACAATATCGTGGTGAGCCGGACGAGTATCCAGCCTTGATCGCCATGCACACGCGTGGTGGTGAGATGCAGGATCTACAAGCTGATCCTGAAGAGTGGGCGCGTTTCAATCACTACGTTGCGAGTATTGCAGCAACCGATGAATGGATCTTAGCCACTTCGCCTCCGGGCAGTTGTTATGGTATATGGTCTAAATCTACGGGCAAATTGGTCGAGCTAAGTGCGTTACCAGATGCCTCTGGTGTTGTGGTCTATGGCGATGAGTTCCGAGTCAGTTCTGGGGCGGGAAAAGTGGTAGAGCAAAGACCTGAGGAGTCAAAAAGTACCTTCGCAAGCGGAGTGCAATGGGACAACCATTGGTCGAGAATTATCTAGAAAGATCATTGAGTAATTACTTATAGAGAGTTTTGTTGTCGTTTTCGGCATCAGATTCTTAATTTTAAACCTGCAAGCTGTGAGATATTTGCCATACTTTTTATTATGGCAAGTAGCGCAAGGATCATTTCAGTGTTTGCTAGGGTTTTAATCATGACGGCACTTCTGGTGCCGTTTTGCAGCTTTTCCACCGTCGTTTCTCTCGAAGCTTCAGCGCAAGTCGAGCAAGAGGGAGCGGTACAAAAGCTGTCTGTAGAAAAAATGATCCATTATCCAGAGGTGATTGATCAACTGTATCAAAGCACCAATTACCGTTTGAACTGGGAAAATGAAAGTGATATTGAGCAGTTTCTTTTTCAAGTAAACCTGGTTGCACTTGCGGATGTCACCGATGAATTCGAAAATCAACTTCACCGGATAAACCAAGTAAGGTGGCAGGGAGATAATCTCGACTTCGATTTAGTGATGACAGATTCACTCTTGATGTACCTTAGTTATCTTGAGCAACTCCCCGAAGAAGGGATTAATTGGCTATTTACAGACAAAGCCCATGTTACGTTACCCGCTCCTAGCATCGATACTTTATCGGTTCTGAGTAATGAGATTACGGTTGGCAAACTTGGTCAGTTTTTGGCAAGTCTCCGGTCTCCATTACAAACAGATGATGCTTTCTACTCCGCCTATTCTTCGCTATCGGAACATTCTCAGTACCAATATCCTGCCTATCAACAAACTGGGCTAGCACGTGTTGGCGATATATTAGAAAACAGACCCCTATTGATTGAGCGAATGGAGATCGTAGGCGTAGATGTTTCTTACTTGGATTTAGTCACTGAAGAATATGACGAACAATTAGAGCTTGCGATAAAAGAGTTCCAGCGTATTCATGGTTTGAAAGAAGATGGCGTTATCGGCCCGAATACCATTCGATGGATCAACTTTTCTCCTCAAGAGCGATTGCATCTGCTGGCGTTGAATTCTGAGCGTTCAAGAATTTGGTCGAAAGAAAGGGATAATGTTGTCTTTGTTAACGTGCCTGGATACGAAGTCACGTATTGGCATGATGGTCAACCCTTGTTTGAGTCTAAAGTTGTGGTAGGGAGAGCATCAAGAAAAACGCCCATCATGTCGGTAGCACTGGATTCAGTTATTCTCAACCCAACTTGGAACGTGCCTTGGACTATCATGGTTAAAGACATTATTCCTAAAGTAAAACGTAATCCGATGTATTTGATTAACCATAACATTCAAATCATTCGGTCTTGGACTTCGAACGAAATTATTGACCCTACAACCATCAATTGGGCAACGGTGAATCCGAGAACATTTCCTTATCGTATGCGACAGGCGTCGGGCTTACAAAATGCACTGGGATTGTACAAGTTCAATATGCCTAACCCACAAGCTATTTATTTGCATGACACGCCAAGTAAGAACTTGTTTGAACAGGACAGACGCGCATTCAGCTCAGGATGTGTTCGTGTAGAACATGCAGACCAGTTAGCAGAACTTCTGTTCAAAACTCAGGGGTTGGAAGAACGTTTAGCGAAAAAGCGAGAAAGTTCTCGTCGGTCTAACACGTCAGTTCCTTTGGGAGAGCGCATTCAAGTACACATCATTTATCAAACAGCATGGTTGGAAGAGGGAACGCTTTACTACCGTGATGATATCTATAAGTACGATCACCGCAGTTGAAATCTTTAAGGAAAATTTACAAAACGAAGAATTCTCTTTTCGTTCAATAATTAAGCAATAATTACTGCATCTGAAAATCAAGATGGAGCGTTTTATGCATTTGACGTGACAAATGTGTTTGGTTAATGTCCACGACTTGTCTAGTTGTTGAGCACTGTCTTTTGAAATGGTAAGTCGTAACTTTTCCCGCCGAGATTTCCTTAAAATGACCGCTGGTGGTGTGGTGTTGGCGTCTGCCCTGCCATCATTTTCTTGGGCTTCACTCCCTGACGAGCCACGTGCGCTGGCGATGAACAATCTTAATACTGGAGAGATCCTCGAAACATGCTATTTCGATGGAAAACGATACATTAATGATGAACTTCAAAGGCTGAATGAGTTTTGTCGAGACCATCGACGGAATGAGGTTCATCCGATGGATCGACGCTTGTTCGATCAAATAAGCCAAATTCAAAAGTTAATTGGTACAGAAGCAGAGGTGATCGTCATTTCAGGTTACCGTTCTCCTGCCACTAACGCCTCGCTGCGCAACGGGTCTTCTCGTGTAGCGAAAAAGAGCATGCACATGGAAGGAAAGGCCATTGATTTTCGTTTAGACGGCGTGAAGCTTTCAACGGTTCGTGATGCTGCATTAAGCCTAAAAGCCGGTGGCGTGGGTTATTATCCAGGTAGTAACTTTGTTCATATCGATACGGGAGCTGTTCGTTCCTGGTAGTGCTAGTTGAGACAAGGTTTCTAGTCTCAGAACGTCGTCGATTACCCACAGTTCAAAGCTTGAAGTCGCTAGGCCTTAGTGTCATAGTTGCGGCAGTTTTCATGCAAATTTATTCGGTATAGGTTATCTATGGCTCTGAAATACCAAGTTGTTCCAGTAACATCTTTCTCTCAAAACTGTTCTATTGTCTGGTGTGACGAAACCATGAAAGGTATTGTGGTTGACCCAGGCGGCGATGAAAAGCAGCTCGCTATGCTTATCAAAGAGCTGGGTGTTGACGTGGTAAACCTAGTGCTAACACACGGTCACTTGGACCACGTAGGTGGCACGGAACCGCTGTCTGCACTGCTTGGCGGTACAGAGATTGTTGGTCCTCACAAGGCAGATAACTTCTGGTTGCAAGGTTTGGAAGGTCAGAGCCAAATGTTTGGTTTCCCGCTGACAGAAGCGTTTGAACCGCACCAATGGCTAAATGAAGGTGACACTGTCACTTTTGGTAATCAAGTGCTGAACGTATTCCACACACCTGGTCATACACCTGGTCACGTTGTGCTTTACAGTGAAGAAGCGCGTTTAGCGTTTGTGGGTGACGTTTTGTTTAACGGTAGCATTGGTCGAACTGACTTCCCACAAGGTGATTTCAATACGTTGATTAGTTCTATCAAAGAGAAATTGTGGCCTTTAGGCAATGATGTCACGTTTGTCCCTGGTCACGGCCCTCAATCGACTTTCGGTCATGAGCGTAAAACTAACCCGTTCGTTGCTGACGAGATGCCGCTTTACTAAAAGTGCGTGTACTAAGCATTATTCTGGCTCGGCGGCAGCTAAGTATCGCCGAGTCAGTCCCACAAAATCCTCAGCCTCACGATCTAGATCACTTGCTGATATAAATAGATCGTAGCCATAAAAGCCTCTCTGATACTTCATCCGGTTGGCGAGCATCGCTAACAAACCTTTGTACTCAATCCCATCTCTGTTTATATACGGTTTAGGGTCAAGCACTATATCCTCAAACTTATCTTCACACTGATTTTGTTTCGCGCCTAAGTAAAGCAGTGCTCGCTGGCTGAGGAGAATTTCTGTCGCTATACGAGGGCAGATTGAATTTAAGTAGGGTGAGTAGTGTTTTAGACGAATACCGATCCAAGGTAGCGGTTGGTGCCACCCTTCCTGTTGGTAGCTACAAATACCGATTGACTCAATATTTCGCCATCGGACGACCCAACCCCCTTTAAAAAGGTGTTGCTGAAAGTGAGAAGCTGTCAGCGTAAAAGTGACTTGGCTTTTCTTAATCATCAAGATGGCGAAACCAACGATTGCAGACATCAAAATGACCGACAACATGGCTTGCTTCCACCCCGGAGAAATGGCAACCAAAAACAAAGTGATGAGTGCAACAAGCAACAAAAGTATTCTGTTGATAGGGGAGTCGGGTTTGAAATGTGAATTTGTTAGGTGCAGCGTTTCCATGCTTATAACCTCATCGAATACGTGTTCAAAAATGAGTGGGCAGCTTTATG
>NZ_WXWS01000462.1:0-7391 GCF_009904715.1 Vibrio sp. V42_P2S4T144
CTCAGTGTACCACGCATACTTACTCCTGTTGCACTAGCAATTACGCTCGCCGCCTGTTCTTCAGGTCCAAGACAGCCTGATGGCGTTGATGTAACACTTGAGCCTACTCAGTCTGTTCAGAACTATATGATCCAAGCTGATAGCACGGAAGGCAGTTTACAAAATGACTGGTTGATCATGGCAACCAAAGCCGCGATTCAAGCAAACCAGTTTGATCAAGCAGAAATGTTGATCAAGCGCCTGGCTCGTCAACAGTTAACCGAAGTTCAGCAAGCAGAGTGGCAACTAGCGCGTGCGACCATACAGCAAAAACAGGGTAATTACTCTCAGTTGCTGCAATTGTTGAATTTTAAACCTTGGTGGAAGTTGCCAAATGAGCAATGGAAAGACTATTACTTGATGCGTGCCGACGCTTATCAAGGTCTTAACCAAGCGTTTGAGGCAAACCGCCAACTGGTTGCATTTGGCCAATATGCATCGTCCGCGGAGCAGAGAGAGATTTCTAGCCGTATTTGGATGAACTTTGGCAGCTACTCCGAGTACGAACTGACCTCATTAGAAACAGAGCCAAATGAAGATGTTTTGGATGGTTGGCTACAACTCGCTATTTATGCGAAAACGCTGTCGGGCAACTTATCCCAACTAAAAAATACCCTAGAACGCTGGTTAAACGAGAACCCATCTCACCCAGCCGCTATCTACACACCAGAAGAGATTCAAAACATTCTCTCTCTAGACATTGTTAAACCAAACAACACCGCTTTGTTACTGCCGCTTACTGGTAAATTCTCGCCACAAGCGCAATTAATTCGTGATGGTTTTGTGTTTGCGATGATGAATGATCGTAACCGTGATCCAAGCGCTACCCTCACGGTAATAGACACTAATGCGTATAACGCCGACCAAATTAAACAACGTTTGATCAATGAAAACATCGATTTTGTTGTTGGTCCTCTAGAAAAAGAGAACGTTGAGCTATTGCACACAACCATGGATGGCTCAGAAAATGGTCCTACGATTCCAGCCCTTGCGCTAAATATTCCCGAAGATGTGCAACCAGATAGCAATATTTGCTACTTGGCATTATCACCGGAACAAGAAGCCGCACAAGCAGCGAAACACTTGTTCAGCGAAGGCTATAACTTCCCTCTGATTCTGGCACCAAAGGGCAGCTTTGGTGAACGTGTAACTGAAGCGTTCAACAAAGAGTGGCGCAAGTACAGCTCTAATAAAGTCGCAGCAAGTTATTTTGGTGACAAGCGCCAACTTCAAAAAGACATCAATGAAGTATTTGGTCTGCAAGAAAGCAAACAACGTATTGCTCAGATGCAATCACTAATGCGTATCAAGCTTGAAACACAGCCACGTAGCCGTCGTGATGTCGATGCGGTTTATATTGTTGCTAGAAGCACGGAACTGACTTTGATTAAGCCGTTTATTGAGGTAGCGATTAACCCAGACGCCAAAGCGCCACAAATTTTCTCTAGCTCGCGTAGCAACAGTGGCGGCGCGACTTACGAAGATCTAACAGGCATCATCTACAGCGATATCCCATTACTGATTGACCCAGACCCTAGCGTGACCGCTGAAATGAACGAGCTGTGGTCAGAGCAATCTAACATGGAAAAACGTTTGAAAGCACTGGGTATGGATGCGTATAAATTGATTGGGGAGCTGCCACAAATGAAGGTCGTTCCGGGCTACTCAGTCGGTGGCCAAACCGGTATTTTAAGTATCGACAATAATTGTGTTGTACAGCGTGAGCTAAGCTGGGCTGAGCGTGGGGCTCTTTAGCAAGCGCCAAATCGGAAATCAATATGAAGCTCTGGCGAAGCAGTATTTACAACGCCAGGGCTTAAACTTTATTGAACAAAATTTTCTGACTAAGGTCGGTGAGATTGATTTAATCTTCCAACAAGGTGAAACTATTGTGTTTGTTGAAGTCAAATACCGTAAGAACAATCACTTTGGCTCGGCAGCAGAAATGGTGACGCACGCTAAAATGCGCAAGCTAGTCAAAACCGCACAAGTTTGGCTTAGCCAACAAAAGCGCTTAAAACACAATATCGATTATCGATTTGATGTCATCGCCATTCATGATAATGGGCGAGATATCAACTGGATAGAAAACGCAATCTCTGAAGGATAAGCGATGCTAGATAGCATTAAAGACAGCTTTACAGAAAGTATTCAAATTCAAATCGCAGCAGCAGAGGCGCTGCCTGATGCCATTACTCATGCAGCTCAAGCGATGGTGTCGAGCCTGCTTAATGGCAATAAAATTTTATGTTGTGGTAATGGCGGCAGTGCTTCAAACGCTCAACAATTTGTTTCTTGTCTTTTAAACCGTTTTGAAACTGAGCGTCCTAGCCTACCAGCAATGGCCTTAACCGCCGATAATACCACCCTAACCGCAGTGGCCAACGATTACCACTACCAGGAAATCTTCTCAAAACAGGTACGAGCGTTTGGTCAACCAGGCGACATTTTGCTTGCCATGTCGACTAGCGGTAACAGTAAAAATATTATCAAAGCGATGGAAGCAGCCGTAACTCGAGACATGACGATTATCGCGCTAACAGGAAAAGATGGCGGAGAGATGGCAGGACTGCTCGGTGAGAACGACGTCGAAATTCGTATTCCATCACACCGCACTGCACGTATTCACGAAGTACATATGGTAACACTCCATTGTCTTTGTGATCTTATTGACCAGGTGCTTTTCCCTGCTCACGAAGAGTAACCAAGACTGAGAATCAGAATTATGCTACGTAGCCTCGTTATCTTATTAACAGCATTGAGTTTAAGTGGTTGCGCAGGTTTGTTTATCGCAGGTGCAGCAACCACAGCGAATATTGTCACGGACACACGCACGACAAAACAAATCTGGCAGGACAATAACATCGAATTCGAAGTTGCGGCGATCGGCAATAAAGCACCGTTTAAAGGTGAAGTTCGTGTCGTTGCCAGTTCATATAATGGGACTGTAGTCCTTATGGGACAAGCTCCGACACAAGACCTTATCCTTGCTTTAGAGCGAAGGGCTCGAGAAGTTAGTGGTGTAAAAGTCATACACAATCAAATCAAACAAAAAGAGCCACTCACTGTTACCCAGATTAGCAATGACAGCTGGATCACAACCAAAGTAAAGTCAGCTTTGCTTACTGATTCTGAGCTTAATGGTGTTAAGGTTAAAGTGATCACCGAAGATGGCGATGTTTTTCTGTTTGGTTATGTCACGCCAGAGCAAGGCGATCGAGCGACAGAAATCGCGCGTAATATCTCAGGCGTAAAACAAGTCATTAAAGGGTTCCAATACGGCGAAATGGAGCCTGTTGAAGTAGACTTACCGAGTGACGGTGTACAAACAATAGAAAGTGAGGCAAGCACAGAAAGTGAAGAGAACGTCGAAGTCTTTACGATTAGTGAGTAATTTCCAAAGTCTGGCTTGAAATCATCTTCAACAAGTTAAAAAGAAAAAAGCAGCGTTACGCTGCTTTTTTATTATTTAATCACTCTTAAGCTTGGTTTGCCTTTTGGTCGAGGAGCATCGTCCTCTTCGGCATCTGAATCAGAAACTAACTCAGAAGGCTCATCACTAACCGTTGTGAACGATGGGGATGATTCTTCCTCGGTCATCGCTTCTTCTTCGATGTGAGTGTACGCTTCTTCTGGTTCAAACATAGTACCAGCACCATTCTCACGTGCATAAATAGCTTGAACAGCATACACAGGCACGATCACTGAGTGCGGACGACCGCTAAAGCGAGCATGGAAGGTAATCGCATCATTACCTAACTCAAGATTACCCACTGCACGTGGCGCAATATTCAAAATAATTTGACCATCTTGAATAAATTCAACCGGGACACGCACCCCTGGCATTGTTGCATCCACAACCAAGTGAGGAGTCAAGTCATTGTCTACTAACCACTCGTAAAATGCGCGAAGCATATACGGGCGGCGAGCAGTCATTTTTGCAATATCCATAACGTGTTTTAAATCGCTTAGCGAACTAGGCGCATTTCACGTTCAGCTTCAGTCAAAGAAGCAAGGAACGAATCACGTTCAAATACGCGATTCATGTATACCTTGATTTCTTTTGAACCTGGGCCAACAAGATCGATACCAAGTTGAGGCAAACGCCACAATAGTGGAGCTAGGTAACAATCGATCAAGCTGAATTCTTCGCTCATGAAGTACTCATATTCAGCAAAAATTGGCGCTAACGTCAGAAGATCATTACGCAGCTTTGTGCGTGCTTTTTCTGATTCTTCCGCATTACCTTTCATCACTTTTTCAGCGAGTGAATACCAGTTGCGTTCGATACGGTACATCATCAAGCGGCTGTTGCCACGAGCAACAGGGTAAACCGGCATTAGAGGTGGATGAGGGAAGCGCTCGTCCAAGTACTCCATGATGATTTTTGAATCGTAAAGAGCTAGCTCACGGTCAACAAGAGTTGGCACTGATTTATATGGGTTTAGCTCAACAAGCTCAGCAGGAAGGTTTGCTTCGTCAACAAGCTCAACTTCAACACTTACGCCTTTTTCAGCTAGTACAATGCGAACCTGATGGCTATACAAATCTGATGCACTTGAGAAAAGAGTCATCACAGAACGTTTATTGGCAGCTACAGCCATGGAGCCCTCCAGTACACTTACAAATAAAAACAATGGAGGCTAAGCCTCCATTGTACATCAATTAAAATTGGGAATTAGCACGGTATTTTAGCACAATTAATGCACATCGCGCCAATACTCTTTCTTGAGCATCACAACAACGATGGTTAGAAGCACTAAGAAGCCCATTACCCACCAGCCTAGAGCATGACGCTCAAGCTGCACTGGGTCACCTGAATAAACTAAGAAGTTAACGAGATCGCCAACCGCTTTGTCATATTCGCCTTCACTCAGCTCACCCGTGCCATCGGTTTCAGTACCAACAACAACTTGTACTTCTTCGCCATCTACGATTTTCGTATCGTAAATAGGCGTCGGGATGCCCTGTAGCTCTTCAAGCACATGCGGCATACCAACACTCGGGAAGACGATGTTGTTCACGCCGAATGGACGAGATGGATCAACATAGAAAGAGCGTAAGTAAGTGTATAACCAATCAGCACCACGAACTCGTGCAACCAACGTAAGATCTGGTGGTGGAGCACCAAACCAGTTTGCCGCTTGCTTCGGTGGCATAGCATTGACCATTAGATCACCGATTTTCGCTTCAGGATTGAAAATCAGGTTTTCTTTCATTAAGTCTGTTGGAATTTCCAAGTCTGTTGCTACACGCTCGTAACGCTGGTATTGCGTAGAGTGACAAGCAAAACAGTAGTTCATGAACAACTTCGCGCCGTTTTGTAGCGAAGCTTTATCCGTAAGGTCAACATTCGCTTTATCCAGCGGAACATTGGCCCCAGCTGCCATCGCTAGTGATGGCAACATAGCAAATAGAATTACAATCCACTTCTTCATTTGAATGTCACCCTCTCTGGTAATGGTTTGGTTGCTTCATTTTTGCTGTAGAAGAACAGCAACACAAAGAACATGAAGTAACACAAGCTAAAGATCTGAGATAGTAGTGTGTACGTTGGTGTAACAGGTAACGCACCTAAAATACCTAGAGCGATAAAGGCGATAGTGAACTGTACAATATTCAACAGATGAAGTTTGCTACGGTAACGGTATGAACGAACTTTACAACGATCCAACCAAGGTAGAACAAACAGCACTGCAATTGACGCGCCCATTAGGATAACACCTAATAGTTTGTCTGGAACCGCACGTAAGATTGCGTAGAACGGCGTGAAGTACCATACCGGAGCAATATGCTCTGGTGTCTTCAGTGGGTTTGCAGCTTCAAAGTTAGGCGGCTCAAGGAAGTACCCACCCATTTCTGGGTTAAAGAACAGCACGTAACAGAAGAAGAACAAGAAACCAGCGACACCGACCAAGTCCTTAACCGTGCCGTACGGATGGAAAGGAATAGAATCAATGATGTCATATTTCTTCGTGTAGTAATCATGGAACTTGAATTGCGTTTTGTAATCATCGCCCATTGAGCCTTTTGGCAGCTTAGTTTCGATACCATCCGGGTTGTTTGAGCCTACTTCGTGCAGCGCCAATACGTGCAGAACAACAAGAAGAAGCAAAACGATAGGCAGTGCAATAACGTGTAGTGCGAAGAAACGGTTTAGCGTTGCACCAGAGATGATGTAGTCACCACGAATCCAAAGCGTTAGGTCATCACCGATAACAGGAATAGCACCAAACAGGGAAATGATTACCTGCGCACCCCAGTATGACATCTGACCCCATGGAAGTAGGTAACCCATGAACGCTTCAGCCATGAGAACAAGGAAGATCAACATACCGAAGATCCACAATAGTTCACGAGGTTTTTGGTATGAACCGTAGATCAAACCACGGAACATGTGAAGATACACAACAACGAAAAACGCTGACGCGCCAGTGGAATGCATGTAACGCAGAAGCCAACCGTACTCTACATCACGCATAATGTATTCGATAGACGCAAATGCACCGTCACCTGAAGGAACATAGTTCATCGTTAGCCAAATACCCGTTAGGATTTGGTTAACAAGAACCAGCATCGCCAGAGAACCGAAAAGGTACCAAAAGTTGAAGTTCTTAGGCATTGGGTATTCAGACAAATGCTTTTTATAAGCATTCATTGCAGGAATACGCTTTTCAACCCAATCTAACATTGCTTGCATTATGCATCTCCCTCATCAACACCCACAATGAGCTTGGTATCGCTCAAATACATGTGCTTAGGAACGACAAGGTTCAACGGAGCAGGTACTCCTTGGAACACTCGACCAGCCATGTCGAACTTAGAACCATGACAAGGACAGAAGAAGCCAGATCTTACTCCCTGCACCTGCTCTGAGAAAGAGTCAGGTAGATAGGTTGGTGAACAACCTAAGTGGGTACAGAAACCAACTGCGACGAAAAACTCTTCCTTAATCGAACGAAACTCATTCTGAGCGTACTCAGGCTGCTGCTCCATTTCAGATTGTGGATCGCGAAGCTTATCACCGATCGATTTTAAGTTATCCAGAACGCTTTGAGTGCGGCGAACAATCCATACAGGTTTTCCCTGCCACTCAACACGAACCAGCTGACCTGGTTCAATTTTACTTATATCCACTTCCACCGGTGCGCCCGCCGCTTTGGCTTTAGCACTCGGATTCCATGATTTGATAAAAGGCACGGCGACGGCGACTGCCCCTAACCCACCAACAACTGCCGTTGTAGCGGTTAGAAAACGCCTGCGACCGTTATTTAAAGGCGCGTTGCTCATCCAAACATTCTCCCATTTGCTCCCTTTGGATCGTTATTATTCCGCTTATAAGAGCATGGCTA
>NZ_WXWS01000073.1:0-7388 GCF_009904715.1 Vibrio sp. V42_P2S4T144
CGAATAAATCGTGCTGTTTTAAATATAAATGGTTGAGTTTCAACTATTCCTCATCAAAAGACTGAAAGGAGAGAGAGGTTGGGATATCGCTGAAATAACCAAAATAATAACTGGCACCCAATAAACGATAGCGGTTAAGTTCCGTTTGACTCGCTACACGTCCGGCAACCCAAGTATATTTATGCTTTCTTAAGAACTTAGCAATAGGTAGGAAAGCGTGTCTTTCTTCTTTATCCTCTAGTGTGACTGACAATTTGATCATATCGGGACTAAAGTCTGCGACGCGCTCGAAGTTCACTTGCGATGTCGCGACTTCAAACCAAAGTGAATATGCATTCTCTTTTAACTTTTTGGTGAGTGTGGCGACTTTATCACTATCACATAACGTTTCATCAGCTTGAAGAGAAGGAATCACATGTTGAAAAGCAGAAGAGTGGAATTGAATCGTCTGTTCGAGAAAATAAACCCCAGGCTCCCAAAGTAATGCATCCACGCGAATCGGCACGACAACATTACTAATCAAGTCGTGATGAAAGGCTTCTAACTGAAATTGTGTTTGTCTTAGTGCAAGGTAAAGACTGAACAAATCCAGGCAGTACTGCATTTGTTCAGAGAGTTTGAATTGATAGACACTTTGTTCTCCACGCATACCAAATCTCAACGTCAGGTGTTGGAATTCTACTTCCCCTGATTGAGCTTCCCTAATTGCTTGGCATGCGTGTTGGACATCATTGTGTTTTAAAGCATCAAAGACTAATTGATCGTCATCCGTGACGATGTGTTGTACTGCGAGACCAACCAAATGTTCGTACATCGCATGTGTTGAAATAAGATTAACCAAGGTTTCCTACCACATTGATTTGTTTGTTTTCTGGGATTTCGTTGTAAGACAATACTGCCAGCCCTTGTGTAAATGTGCGAGCGTAACGCGCTAGAAGAGGGCGCAGCTGTGGCATAACGAGAAGGATCGGAGGTAGCCCCTGTTGTTTAAGCTGTTGTCTAATCAATGGCAAGTTTTGTTGGAACTGACCAAGAATGTTTGGCTCAATTGGGAAGCTATCTAGTGTTACCGTACCAGAAGATTGTGCTTGTTGCAGTGAAGTTAGTAGCATTTGTTCTAACTCATCAGACAGTGCGTAGACATTTAATTCGTTCTTTTGTCCTGCAATTAAGTTAACAAGCGTACGCTTTAGTGCACAGCGTACATCAGATGCAAGTAGGATCGGGTCCTTTGTATTTTCCGCGGATTCCAACATTGTGTTGGCAATCGTGCGAATATCTTTTAGTGGCACTTGGTCCAATAAAAGCTGGCGATATACTTTCAGCTGCTGTGCTGGATTAAGTGCTGCTGCTAATGCTTCTGCTAGTTTCGGGGCTTGTTGTGTCAAACGCTGGGTTATTGCTTCCACATCGTCGTGCGTAAACAATTCTGCAAGGTTTGTCTTCATGATTTTACTAATATGAGTGGCAATAACAGTGCCATCATCGACAACTTGGTAACCCATATTAAGTGCTTTTGCTTTATCTTGATGCTCAATCCACACAGCTGGCAACTGATAAGCAGGATCGCTACCCAAAATGCCATCTACCTCACCGTAAGTTTCGCCAACCGCTATCGCCATTAAACGCTCTGGTTCAATAAAACCTTGCTCAATGACTTCGCCATTTAGAGAAATTGTGTATTGGTTTGGCTTGAGGCTCAGATTGTCACGAATACGAACTTCAGGTAATAAAAAGCCAACTTGTTCAGAAAGGTTTCGACGCACACCGCGAATTCGTTGTGATAAAGGTGCCCCTTGTTCTTTGTTGACTAGATGGACGAGTCGGTAACCAAGCGCAAGTGATAATGTTTGGACGTGAGGAATATCATCCCATGTCAGCGGTGTATCATCGTCTTGCATCGCTTGTGAAAGTGCTTCGACCTCTTCAATCTGGGAGTCTTGCACTGGCTTCTTGGTTTGACGCCACCCTGCGAACGCTAATGCGCCAGAAAACGCAAAAAAGGCTAGGTGTGGCATACCCGGTACCATACCGATTACCGCCATAATACCTGCGACAGTAAATAGCGTTGCAGGAGTTGCCAGTAATTGCTTTTGCATGGTTTCCGACATGCCATTATCGCTATCATTAATTCGCGTAACGATAATCGCGGCAGCCGTTGCCAATAGTAGTGAAGGAATTTGAGCAACTAGACCATCACCGATTGTGAGTAGGGCATAAGTTTTAAAGGCGTCAGACGCAGCGAGTCCATGCTCGAAGACACCAATACTAATACCACCAATGATATTGATAAACAGAATCAACAAACCTGCGATGGCATCGCCACGCACAAACTTTGATGCACCATCCATCGAACCATGAAAATCGGCTTCGTTGGCGACTTCTTTACGGCGTAAGCGAGCCGTTTCCTGATCGATAAGGCCAGCGTTTAAGTCGGCATCAATTGCCATTTGTTTGCCTGGTAAAGCATCCAACGTAAAGCGGGCTGAAACCTCAGAAATACGTTCACCACCTTTGGTGATTACGACGAAGTTGATGATCATCAAGATGACGAACACCACCATACCAACGACGTAGTTACCGCCAATGACGACTTCACCGAATGCTTGAATGACCTTACCCGCTGCGTCACCACCATTATGTCCTTCTAGGAGTACAATTCGCGTAGAAGCCACGTTCAATGTGAGACGTAATAATGTTGCGACCAGCAAAATAGTTGGAAAAACAGAGAAATCTAATGGTCGCTTTGCGGTTGTGCTGACCAGCAATACTAGGATTGCTAAGACGATATTAAAGGTAAACAGCGCATCCAGTAGCAGAGGAGGCAAAGGAAGAATCACCATTGCTAATATCATTAGCAAGACGATTGGAATGCCAACGTAGCCTTTGGTTGATGTTTGAAGTTGTTTTAACCGGTTAAGCATACTTTCGTGTCCTTGGATAAACGCGGGTTAATCAGTGCTGCAAATGTTTTGGAATCGAAAAATGAGGTAAAGGAATTGGCTCTTTTCCCTCACCTTTACGAAAGGCTTTCAATTGCAAAACGTAAGTAAGAATATGTGCCACTGCGATGTACAGTTGGCTTGGGATTGCTTGTTCAATCGCCGTCGTGTGATAAATCGAACGGGTAAGTGGCGGGGAGTTAATGATTTCCACTTTGTTTTCTCGGGCGATACGTTGAATGTGCATAGCGGTTTCGTCTACACCTTTTGCGACGACAAAGGGCGCGTCAGAAAGTGAAGGCTCGTATTTCAGTGCGACTGCATAGTGCGTTGGGTTAGTGATGATCACGTCAGCCGTCGGCACCATTTTATCGATCTTACGGCGCGCAAACTGTTGCTGTATTTGACGAATACGTTGCTTTACTTCCGGACGACCTTCATTATTTTTAAATTCCTCTTTCAATTCTTGTTTCGTCATGCGGAGTTCTTTTAGGTGTTCCCAACGCTGATAAGGAATGTCGATAACCCCAAATAACAACAAGGCGAAGCCCATTAAGAGTAAGCCTTCAAACAGAATTGACATTACTAGAGAAAAACCTTGGCTGAGCGGGAGATTTTGCATGCCAAGTAATGGCTGTAAGTGGTTGTCTAAATAGCCATATAAGATGCCGAATATCACGGCTACTTTGAACGTTGACTTTAAGAGCTCAACCACTGAGCGGGTCGAAAAAATGCGCTTTATCCCGCTCAAAGGATTAATTTTGCTGAGCTTTGGCATTACGTTCGCGGGACGGAACATCCAGCCGCCTAGCACAAGGCTACTACCACAGGTCACGATAATAATGACGGTAAACAATGGTAATAGCATGTCTATGATGACCGCTAAACTTTGTCCCAATTGCTCGACAAGTTGTTTAGGATTTTCTAGGTCGGCTCGCGTCAGCATCATGTTGTAGCGAAAGATACCCGACATGCTTTCCCAAATACTATTAAGCTGAGAGTAAAAGTAGAGCGCCACCGCTAGAAATATCACCGCAGTAGTAAACTCTTTCGCGCGAGGAATTTGTCCTTCCTGGCGGGCTTTCTTTACCTTCTGCGGTGAGGCTTTTTCAGTTTTGTCTTGAGAAGATTGATCGCTCATGCTCCCCCCAACATAAAGTTACTCAAGTGTCTAATGGTGTCGTGAACGAGCGCCGTGTAGCGACCAGGAACACCAGAAACTGAGATTAATACGCTGAATAGACCCAGCAGCATCGTCATAGGAAAACCTAACGCATAGACATTAAGTGATGGTGCGGCTCGGTTCATTACACCAAAACTGATGTTGGCTAGAAGCATGGAAACAATAGCGGGCAAAGCCAAAGCGAGTGAAGAGGCAAACATCCAACCGAAAATGTTGACAACACCTTGCAGAGAAAGCGATGTGATACCAGATCCGACTGGCCAAACAACAAAGCTTTGAATCACGATATCTATGACGAGTAAGTGTCCTTCTAGCGCGAGGAACAACAAGGTTGAGAAAATCAGAAATATGCGTCCCAAAATGGCGACAGAAAGCCCGTTAATAGGATCATTCATCATCGCCATACCTAAGCCCATTTGCAGAGAAATCACCTGGCCAAGCATGGTGAAAACGTTAAAGAGCATGTGCAAAATTAACCCAAACATTACTCCCCAAATAGCTTGCTCAAAAGCAAGGAACAGGGAAGTCATAGAGAATAACTCGACTTGTGGCATGGGTGGCATTAACGGTCCAGTAATGACAACGATCGAGAGGGCCAGTAAAGTACGAACCCAAACAGGAATAATCGCATCACCAAAGAAAGGCATTGAAATAAATACGGCTCCCACACGAAAAAACGGCCACCAGAGTTGACCGAGTATCGCCGAGAGCTCTGCAAATGTGATGGCCATTAGCCAATCATCCCTGGTATGTTGTGGAACAAGAAATCAAACAGTTCCATGATCTTACGTAGCATCCAGTGACCTGCAAAAATCACCATTAATAAGGTAACGAGCAAACGTGGCAAAAAGCTGAGTGTTTGCTCGTTGATTTGTGTGGCAGCCTGAAATACGGCGATACACAAACCGACAATTAAGCCTGGAACAACCAATACGGCAACCATCAAAATGATCAGCCATACTGCATCGGAAAATAACGTTACGGTTAGTTCTGGGGTCATAACTGCTCCTAGTTAACCGAAGCTGGCAGATAAGGTGCCAACTGTCATTGCCCAACCATCCACGAGTACAAATACCACCAACTTAAAGGGAAGTGAGACAATCAAAGGTGATAGCATCATCATACCCATTGCCATCAGGACACTGGCGACAACCAAGTCGATGACCAAAAACGGGATGAAAAGCATAAAACCAATTTGGAAGGCGGTTTTCAGTTCACTAATGACAAATGCAGGCAAGACAACGGCAAATGAAATATCCTCAACGTTTTGGTCGAGAGGCTCATTGGCAATACGTAACATTTGTTCAAGAGAGCTTTGGTGCGTCTGTGCCAACATGAACTCTCTCACTGGTTTCTCTGCAACAGAAAAAGCCTGTATTAGCGTGATTTCGCCGTTGTCGTATGGCTGAAACGCATTTTCATAAATATCGCTCCAGACAGGGCGCATAATCAGTAACGTCAATGCGAGAGCGATCCCGACCAACACTCTGTTAGGTGGGCTTTGTTGAAGACCAAGAGCTTGGCGCAAAATCGCAAGGACAACGACAATTCGAGTAAAGCTCGTCGCCATCAAAATAAATGCTGGAAGAAAACTGAGCGCCGTCATCAACAACAGAATTTGCAGTTTAACGCTGTATTCTTGTTGTGTGTCGCCATCAGAAACGGACAAGATAGTTAAGCCGTTGTCAGCCGCCATTGTTGGGAAAGCAAACAAAAGTGACACCAATACCAAAAGAGGTAACCAACGGTGCCAAGCGCTCAGATTTTTCATTGTGATGCCTACCTAAGATTATTGACCAACGCCACTCAATGCAGAGTCATGTACATCGATCAGACGAAGTCCATACTTATCATTGACAACGACAACTTCAGCGTGGCCCATAAGAGAACCGTTTACTTTCACGTCTAAAGGCTCGCCATTGAGCTTTTCCAACTCGATAACCGTGCCTTCACCCGCTTTCATTAAGTCCCCAAGTGGGATCTCCTTACTCGCAACTTCCAGCGTGACTGTGACAGGAATGCTTTTGAAAAAGCTAAGGTCACGTTCCGCAGTGGCTGGTTCTTGTTGGAGCGTATCTTCGGCTTCAAAGTCTTCTAATTGAAAATCATCAAAGTTCAGTTCTTCTGCGTCGAATGCATTAGTTTCTAGCGCTTCGCTCATCGCTGCGGTTCCTTATCAGGGTTAAAGATCAAAACAAGTTGGCCGTCTTGCTCGGCAATACGACCTGTAAATAGAGATTGGTTGCCAATGCTTACTGGAACCGTGTTAAGAAGCTCAATAGGTAAAATATCGTTGGGTTGTAAGCCAACCACATCACTTAAAGGCATCTTCTTTTTACTTAGAACAACGTTCAGTCGAACGGGGGTCGTCTCTAAAGAACGACAGAAAGGTTGAAACAAATCGGTATCAGGTTGCAGTTCAAGCTGCTCGATCAGCGTTTGAATAAGATGACCATCTAGCTTGAGATGAATTGAGCCTTGATGATCGTCAAACGCAATGTTTAATTGAACGTTAATGCCAATTCCTCTAGGGGTCTCATACTCACCCGTGTCCCACATTTCACCAGGAGCAAGCCAACCGATGATGATTCGACTGATGCGCTCTTGTAAACGTAAGTCACTGGCCGTCAGAGTAGCGGCTGAACGCTCTGCACTTGCACCATAAAATCTATCAGCCAACTTTATTAGCGTGTGAGGGTTACCATGGATGAATACCATGCCGCCTTCCTGATGTTGATAGGTCGACGTTTGCTCTTTGTCCATCTCAACCGATGTAAAGCGGTGCAAGTCTACTGAGGTTAAGCTAGCTTCCACTTTTCCTGTGCTGAGCCAATTTTGTAATTCAGTCGTAAGGTTTGAGCAAGATTCTGAAATTAAATTATCGAGCTTCTCACGAATGATATGAATAGGTTTGCCTAATAATTCTACATCAAGTAGTTGACTATCAGAAATAGGCTCGCTAACTCTATTTTCCATTTATATTTTACCGTGCGTTAACAATCGAAAGTGTTTTAACTTAATGGCGTGTAGTCTACACAGAAATTTTAATGATCTTTTAGCTCCAAACTCTAAGATTGTGACTTTAGTTCACATGTTGCTTTGTTCATATAGTCATAATCTTTTAATGAAATTTAAAAAGAGTTAGTTTTCTTTATAAATCGCTTAATAAATAAAATAACAATGTTGAGCGTTTTAGTTGTTATAGATTTTTTAAATTGCCTTTATGGCGTAACAACAATTTCAAATAAATAAATTATAAAATA
>NZ_WXWS01000442.1:0-7382 GCF_009904715.1 Vibrio sp. V42_P2S4T144
CACACATTTATATTCCTATATAACAAGCATAAAAAAACCGCTGCAATGCAGCGGCTTCTATCATTCAGTCAGAAAAAGCTTACTTCTTCTTAACTGCTTTTTTGTTTGGCAGGTCAGTGATTGAACCTTCAAATACTTCAGCAGCTAGACCTACAGACTCGTGTAGAGTTGGGTGAGCGTGGATAGTCAGAGCGATATCTTCTGCATCACAGCCCATCTCAATTGCAAGGCCGATTTCACCAAGTAGTTCACCACCGTTAGTACCAACGATAGCACCACCGATTACGCGGTGAGTTTCTTTGTCGAAGATTAGCTTAGTCATACCGTCTGCACAGTCAGATGCGATTGCACGACCTGATGCTGCCCATGGGAATGTTGCTACTTCGTACTTGATGCCTTCTTCTTTCGCTTCTTTTTCAGTCTTACCAACCCAAGCTACTTCTGGCTCAGTGTACGCAATTGAAGGGATAACTTTAGGGTCGAAGTAGTGCTTCTTACCAGAGATAACTTCAGCAGCTACGTGACCTTCATGCACACCTTTGTGAGCAAGCATTGGTTGACCAACGATATCACCGATCGCGAAGATGTGAGGAACGTTAGTACGCATTTGCTTATCAACGTTGATGAAGCCGCGCTCGTCAATTTCTAGACCCGCTTTTTCACCGTCGATTAGCTTACCATTTGGTACACGACCGATAGCAACTAGAACCGCATCGTAACGCTCAGCTTCAGCTGGCGCTTTCTTGCCTTCCATTGAAACGTAGATACCGTCTTCTTTTGCTTCAACTGCTGTTACTTTCGTTTCTAGCATTAGCTTGAACTTGTCTTTGATACGCTTAGTAAATACTTTCACGATATCTTTGTCTGCTGCAGGAATTACCTGGTCAAACATTTCAACAACTTCAACTTTAGAACCTAGAGAGTGGTAAACCGTACCCATTTCTAGACCGATGATACCACCGCCCATGATAAGCAGTTTTTCTGGCACTTCTTTTAGTTCAAGAGCGTCAGTAGAGTCCCAAATACGTGGGTCTTCATGCGGGATAAATGGCAGTTTGATTGGACGAGAACCAGCCGCAACGATTGCGTTGTCAAAGTTAACAACTGTTGGCTCACCTTCGCCTTCTACAAGGATAGAGTTAGGGCCAGTGAACTTACCGTAACCGTTAACTACTGTTACGTTACGCATCTTAGCCATACCGCTTAGGCCGCCAGTTAGTTGGTTAACAACTTTTTCTTTCCAGATGCGGATTTTGCTGATGTCTGTTTGAGGCTCACCGAACACAACGCCGTGGTCAGCCATCGCTTTCGCTTCTTCAATTACTTTAGAAACGTGAAGCAGTGCTTTAGATGGGATACAACCCACGTTCAGACATACACCGCCAAGCGTGCTGTAACGTTCAACTAGTACAGTTTCAAGACCTAAATCCGCACAACGGAATGCAGCGGAGTAACCAGCAGGACCAGAACCAAGTACAACAACTTGGGCTTTAATTTCTTTGCTCATTTTGACCTCTTGTAGTCATTATCCCTAACAGGCTGAGTGGGTATCGATTTTTTATGTTTAAGAGAGATTTGTTTTAAACAGTTATTTTCAGACCGCTAACAGTTTACAGAGATGTTAATGGTGTGAAAAGTAAATCAATTTAGCCTGTGAGCTAGACAACAATTCGATTGTGAAAACCCTGAACGAAGCAAGGCTGATAACCAAATTGTCGGTAATTATGATTAGCAGAGGCGGCTAAGTTGCCGCCTCTCATTCATCTAATTTCTATTACAGAACTAGACGACGAATGTCAGATAGACATGAGTTTAGGTAAGTGATGAAGCGCGCACCTTCAGCACCATCGATCACACGGTGGTCGTATGATAGAGACAGTGGAAGTTGTAGACGCGGTTCGAACTCTTTACCGTTCCATACCGGTTTCATTTCTGACTTAGACACACCTAGGATACCAACTTCTGGCGCGTTTACGATTGGAGTAAACGCCGTACCGCCGATACCGCCTAGGCTAGAGATAGTGAAACAGCCACCTTGCATGTCAGCCGCAGTTAGCTTACCAGCACGTGCTTTCTTAGAAACCGCCATTAGCTCTTCAGATAGCTCGTAGATGCCTTTCTTGTTCACGTCTTTAAATACAGGAACAACTAGACCGTTTGGTGTATCTACCGCGATACCAACATTCACGTATTTCTTCAGAATTAGGCTCTCACCGTCTTCTGATAGAGAAGAGTTGAACGCTGGGAACGCTTCAAGCGCTTTAGCTACCGCTTTCATGATGAACACAAGTGGTGTGATCTTCATGCCAGTGTCTTTCTTCGCTTCAATCGCGTTTTGCTCTTTACGGAATGCTTCAAGAGCCGTGATGTCTGCGTTATCCCACTGTGTAACGTGCGGGATCATTACCCAGTTACGGTGTAGGTTTGCGCCAGAGATCTTCTTAATGCGAGATAGCGGTTGAACTTCTGTCTCACCAAACTTGCTGAAGTCCACTTTTGGCCATGGTAGTAGACCAAGAGCCGCGCCGTCGCCTTTGCCAGATGCTGCTGCACCTGCGCCAGACTCAAGACGCTTAAGTGCATCTTTCACGTAAGCTTGAACGTCTTCTTTTAGGATACGGCTCTTACGACCAGAACCTTTAACCTTAGAAAGATTAACGCCAAATTCACGCGCTAGACGACGAACAACTGGAGACGCGTGAGCGTACTCATCGTTTTCTTTGAAATCGCCAGTCGCTGCTGGAGCTGCTGCCGCCGGAGCTTCTGCTTTAGGAGCCGGAGCTGCAGGTGCTGCCGCTTGAGCTGGAGCTGGAGCTGCTGCAGGAGCAGGTGCTGCACCCGCCACTTCGAATACCATGATTAGTGAGCCAGTAGACACTTTGTCGCCAGCTGCAATCTTGATTTCTTTAACTGTGCCAGCGAATGGTGCAGGAACTTCCATAGAAGCTTTGTCACCTTCAACAGTGATTAGAGATTGCTCTTCTTCCACTGTGTCGCCAACCGCAACCATGATCTCAGTAACTTCAACTTCGTCGCCGCCGATATCTGGAACGTTCACTTCTTTTGCCGCAGACGCTGCTGGAGCTGCTGCCGCAGGAGCTTCAGCTGCCGCTGGTGCTGCTGGAGCGCCTGAACCTGCTGTTTCGAATACCATGATAAGTGAGCCAGTCGATACTTTATCGCCTGCTGCAACTTTGATCTCTTTTAGAGTACCTGCGAATGGCGCTGGAACTTCCATAGAAGCTTTGTCGCCTTCAACAGTTAGAAGAGATTGCTCTTCTTCGATGCTGTCGCCAACGGCAACCATGATTTCGGTAACTTCTACTTCATCACCACCGATGTCTGGTACGTGAACTTCTTTTAGTTCTGCCGCTGCTGCTGGAGCTGGAGCTGCTGCTGGAGCTGCTTCTGCCGCAGGAGCAGGTGCAGCGTCAGCTGCACCCTCGGCTTCGAAAATCATGATTAGAGAACCAGTAGAAACCTTGTCGCCTTCTGCAACTTTGATTTCTTTAACGATACCCGCTTGAGAAGCAGGAACTTCCATAGAAGCTTTATCGCCTTCAACTGTGATCAGAGACTGCTCTTCTTCAACCTTGTCGCCAACGCTTACAAGAATCTCAGTAACTTCAACCTCATCCGCACCGATGTCTGGTACATTAATTTCGATTGCCATTTCTTATCTACCTTCTTAATTAAGCGTATAGCGGGTTTGTTTTCTCTGTGTCGATGTCGAATTTCTTAATTGCTTCTGCAACTACAGATTTCTCAACTTCGCCACGTTTCGCTAGTTCAGTTAGCGCTGCTACTACTACGTAACCTGCGTTCACTTCGAAGTGACGACGTAGATTTTCACGGCTGTCTGAACGACCGAAGCCATCAGTACCAAGAACTTTGAAAGACTCAGCAGGAATGTATGCACGAACCTGCTCTGCGTAGTTCTTCATGTAGTCAGTTGCTGCGATAGCAGGTTCAGTACCCATTACTGTTTGGATGTAAGGTACTTTCTCTTCCGCTTCTGGGTGAAGCATGTTGAAACGCTCTGCATCTTGGCCATCGCGAGTTAGTTCGTTGAATGACGTTACAGAGTAAACATCAGAAGCAACACCGTAATCTTCGCTTAGGATTTGAGCTGCTTTACGTACTTCATTCATGATAGTACCAGAGCTCATTAGCTGAACTTTCGCTTTGTCGCCCGTGTAAGTTTCTAGCTTGTAGATACCTTTACGGATGCCTTCTTCAGCGCCTTCTGGCATTGCTGGCATTGCGTAGTTTTCGTTCATTAGCGTTAGGTAGTAGAACACGTTTTCTTGTTCTGGACCGTACATGCGACGGATACCGTCTTGCATGATTACTGCTACTTCGTACGCGAATGTTGGGTCGTAAGAAATACAGTTAGGAACCGTACCCGCCAAAATGTGCGAGTGGCCGTCTTCGTGCTGTAGACCTTCACCGTTCAACGTTGTACGACCCGCAGTTGCACCTAGTAGGAAACCACGTGCTTGTTGGTCACCAGCCATCCACGCCATGTCGCCAACACGTTGGAAGCCGAACATTGAGTAGTAGATGTAGAACGGGATCATTGGTAGGTCGTTTGTCGAGTATGAAGTCGCAGCAGCAACCCATGAAGACATAGCACCTAGCTCGTTGATACCTTCTTGTAGAACCTGACCTGAAGTCGCTTCTTTGTAGTAAGAAACAACGCCACGGTCTTCTGGTGTGTAAGTTTGGCCGTGCGGGTTGTAGATACCGATTTGACGGAACAGACCTTCCATACCGAATGTACGTGCTTCGTCAGCAATGATAGGAACGATGTTCTTACCAATGTTCTTGTTCTTAAGTAGAACGTTTAGCGCACGTACGAATGCCATAGTAGAAGAGATATCACGCTTCTGTTCTTCTAGTAGTGGCTTGAATTCTTCTAGCTCAGGAACGATGAATTCTTGAGTGAATTTTGGTAGACGCTGTGGCGTGTAGCCGTGTAGCGCTTTACGACGAGCGTGTAGGTATTCGTACTCTTTTGAACCTTCTTCAAGTTTCAGATACGGAAGTTCTTTCACTGCTTCGTCAGTTAGGATGTCTTGAAGACCTAGACGGTCACGTAGGTGTAGTACGTGAGTCATGTCCATCTTCTTAACTTGGTGCGCGATGTTCTTACCTTCAGCCGCTTCACCCATGCCGTAACCTTTAACAGTCTTAGCTAGGATTACTGTTGGACGACCTTTAGTTTCTGCCGCGTTTTTGTATGCCGCGTATAGCTTAGAAGACTCGTGACCACCACGCTTAAGTGCGAAGATTTCGTCATCAGTCATGTCAGCAACAAGTGCAGCTGTCTCTGGGTACTTACCAAAGAAGTGCTCACGTACGTACGCGCCATCTTTTGATTTGAATGTTTGGTAGTCGCCGTCGATCGTTTCATTCATAAGCTGTAGAAGCTTACCAGTCGTATCTTTAGCTAGTAGTGAATCCCAGTTGTTACCCCAGATTACCTTCACTACGTTCCAACCAGCACCTTTGAACAGACCTTCAAGTTCTTGAATGATCTTACCGTTACCCATTACAGGGCCATCTAGACGCTGTAGGTTACAGTTGATTAGGAAGCATAGGTTGTCTAGTTTCTCACGCGCAGCGAAAGAGATAGCACCACGTGATTCTGGCTCATCCATCTCACCGTCACCTAGGAACGCGTAAACGCGCTGTTCTGAAGTATCTTTAAGACCACGGCCTTCTAGGTACTTAAGGAAACGAGCTTGGTAGATAGAAGCGATTGGACCTAGGCCCATCGATACTGTCGGGAACTGCCAGAATTCAGGCATCAGTTTAGGGTGCGGGTATGAAGGAATACCTTTGCCGTCTACTTCTTGACGGAAGTTGTCTAGCTGCTCTTCAGTTAGACGACCTTCAACGAATGCACGTGAGTAGATACCTGGTGAAATGTGACCTTGGTAGTAAACTAGGTCGCCACCATCCTTCTCGTTTGGTGCACGGAAGAAGTGGTTGAAACATGTCTCGTAGAACGCAGCAGAAGACTGGAAAGACGCCATGTGGCCGCCTAGCTCTAGGTCTTTCTTAGATGCACGTAGAACGATCATGATAGCGTTCCAACGAATAATTGAGCGAATACGACGCTCAAGTGTTGTGTCACCTGGGTATGCTGGTTCTTGGTCTGCAGGAATCGTGTTGATGTAGTTAGTTGTGATACCTGTTGGCATATCAACACCGTCTAGACGTGCTTTATCTAGAACTTGCTCTAATAGGAATTGAGCACGCTCTAGACCTTCTTCACGTACAACTGACTCAAGCGCTTGTAGCCATTCTTGAGTTTCCAGTGCATCTACGTCATGCTTCATATCAGACATGGCGATCTATCCTTCTGTTGGTTGGATCTACTTATTTAAGTAACGCTCTTACGAGTCATTACCCTGCTGAATTCGACGCAGAGAACGCTCTCGTCGAGACTCTTCTCGAGTCAAATCCAACAATGTTTCTTCGATGTAAGCCAAGTGCGAGTGGGACATTTCTCGCGCCTTTTCAGGCTGACCAGAAACAATCGCATCCACGATATTGGCTCGGTGTTTACTGACTTTCTCGACCGCTTCTGGGCGGCGACGTAGTAATTTAAAATTTTGTAGAATATTTTGCTCAAGCAAAGGTGCTAAGCTTCGAACAATGTGCAACAAAACCACGTTGTGCGCGGCCTCTGTCAAAGCGATCAAAAATTGCATTACTTCCGCAGATTCAGCTTCGATATCGTTGTTTGCTTGCTCTTGACTAATGCGCTCAAGGCAACCTTGAATACGCGCAAAATCTTCTTCGGTACCACGTAAAGCTGCAAAGTAGGCTGAAATTCCTTCCATCGCATGACGAGACTCAAGCACATCAAGCTGGGTTTCAGAATGACTAGACAACAAATTCAACAAGGGATCTGAAAAGCTCTTCCAGATATTCTCACTTACGAATGTTCCGCCACCTTGGCGACGAGTCAACAAACGCTTCGCTTCCAAGCGTTGAATGGCTTCTCGGACTGAAGGACGAGACACATCGAACTGTTTTGCCAGTTCACGCTCTGGAGGCAGTTGTTGCCCCGGAGACAATGTTCCTTCCACTATCAACCTTTCTAACTCTTGTTCTATAACATCAGAGAGTTTTGGCTGACGAATCCTTTGATAAGCCATAATTTATTGTTCTTCTACTCTTGCAGGTAATTGGTAATACCAATTTTAAGTTGGTGCAGAAATTAACATAATTAAAACGCCACTGTCCAGCCGAAAATTGACCTAAATCATAGAACGAGCTTACTTCCAACACTCTGATAACAATCGACTGT
This sequence comes from Vibrio sp. V42_P2S4T144, assembly GCF_009904715.1. NCBI lineage: Bacteria > Pseudomonadati > Pseudomonadota > Gammaproteobacteria > Vibrionales > Vibrionaceae > Vibrio > Vibrio sp. V42_P2S4T144. The sequence goes on from NZ_WXWS01000442.1 coordinate 7,325, forward strand.
TAAAACAGCAATAGAATTGGTATGACCAATTACATAAAGCATACAAATGGGAAGTCGA
>NZ_WXWS01000032.1:0-7368 GCF_009904715.1 Vibrio sp. V42_P2S4T144
ACTTAATCTTTGGTAATGAGCCGTTACTGATTCAAGAAAGCCGCCAAGCCATCCAAAAGGCAGCGTTTCAACAAGGTTTTGAGGAAAAACACCGTTTTGCTGTGGATGCTAGCATCGACTGGAACCAAGTTTACGACTGTTTCCAAGCGATGAGTCTGTTTTCAAACCGTCAATTGATTGAGCTTGAAATTCCTGAAAGTGGCGTGACAACCGCCGTCAGCAAAGAGCTGCAAACACTGTGTGATATGCTTCATGATGACATCATGCTCGTCATTGTTGGTAGCAAACTGACCAAAGCCCAAGAAAATGCGAAATGGTTTAAAGCATTAAGCTCAAAAGGCGATTGGGTAAGCTGCTTGTCGCCAGACCTTCAACGCCTACCTATGTTCATTCAGACACGTTGCCGCACGTTGGGACTAAAACCCGATCAGCAATCACTGCAAATGTTGGCTCAATGGCATGAAGGTAACCTATTTGCATTGACACAAAGCTTAGAGAAATTGGCCCTACTCTACCCGGATGGTGAGCTGACCATCATACGTTTAGAGGAAGCCCTAAGTCGCCATAATCACTTCACTACCTTTAACTGGATCGACGCCTTACTGGCAGGTAAAGCAAACCGTGCACAACGTATTCTTCGCCAACTTGAGGCGGAAGGGGTTGAGACCGTGATCTTGATTCGAAGTGTACAAAAAGAGTTGAGCCAACTTTTAAATATGCATCAAGACTTAAGTCAAATGGGAATGAACCAGGTATTTGAGAAATATCGAGTTTGGCAAAACAAGCGTCCACTCTATAACGCAGCACTGACCCGCTTATCAGCGAGTCGTATTTGTGCATTGCTCTCCTTGTTGGCTCAAGCCGAGATAAAAGCCAAAACTCAGTATGACGAGTCTGTATGGCCAACTATTCATCAGTTGAGCTTAGAAACCTGCTCTCCTGATATTAAGCTGGCAATTTAAAAATCAAAGCGTGATATAGTGCGCGACCTGTTTTGCAAGCAAGAATGTAAAACACTGTAGAGATAAGAGACAAACCGAGGAAAACCGAGTGCTTCGCGAAGAACTGAAAGACTTTTTAGCTGATAAAGCCGACGACATGAAAGCGGAAGACATTATCGTCCTAAATGTGGAAGATAAATCAAGCGTGACAGATTACATGATCATCTGTACTGGTACATCCAAACGCCACGTTTCATCCATCGCTGACCATGTTGCAACAGAGGTGAAAAAAGCCGGTCTTGAGCCACTAGGAATGGAAGGTGAAAACGAAGGTGAATGGGTAGTCCTTGATATGGGCGACGCCATGCTTCACGTGATGCAAGAAGAGCACCGCGAACTCTACCAGCTAGAAAAACTCTGGGGTTAATCTTTTGAAAATTCAACTAATTGCTGTTGGTACAAAAATGCCAAAATGGGTTGAGGAAGGCTTTCAAGAATATCGTCGCCGTTTCCCGCATGATATGCCGTTGGAGTTGATTGAAATCTCTGCTGGCAAACGCGGAAAAAATGCCGATATCGCTCGCATCCTGCAAAAAGAAGGGGAAGCGATGCTCGCTGCGGTACCAAAAGGCAACCGTATCGTCACGTTAGATATCCCAGGTAAAAAATGGGACACTCCTCAACTCGCTGAGCAGTTAGAAGCTTGGAAATTAGATGGCCGTGATGTATCAATATTAATCGGCGGTCCCGAAGGACTCGCTCCTGCATGCAAAGCTGCAGCAGACCAAAGCTGGTCATTGTCTGCCTTAACGCTACCCCACCCTCTAGTGCGTATCGTAATGGCAGAAAGCTTGTACCGAGCGTGGAGCATCACCGCTAACCACCCTTATCATCGCGAATAATCGTTGTTTAACTTTAGAGCCAAGCGTTAATGATTCGTAAACGCCGCAGTCAAATCCGAGATTATCAAGCCGAAGCGCGTCTGTTTGCCAGCCGCGCTATTGTTGCTTTTATCGGCATTGTTGTCTTGATGGGAGCTCTGGTTGCCAACATGTACAACATTCAGGTGAACCAGTTTCAAGACTATCAAACCCGCTCGAACGATAACCGCATCAAAGTGGTGCCTATCGCGCCTAACCGAGGTCTAATTTATGACCGAAATGGCGTTTTACTGGCAGAGAACCGTCCCGTCTTTAACTTAGAACTGACCCCAGAAAAAATTAAAGACATTGATGCAACCATCCAAGAATTACAAACTATTCTGGAAATTACACCAGACCAGATTGAACGTTTCCACCACGAGCGTAAACGGACTCGTCGATTTAAATCGGTCCCACTGCTTACCCAACTGAACGAAAAACAAGTAGCGGTATTCTCCGTCAATCAGTACCGCTTTCCGGGTGTGGAAATAAGTGCGACCTTAAAGCGCTACTACCCTTTCAGCGAAGTCTTAACCCACGTGATTGGTTACGTTTCTCGAATCAATGATCGCGACATGCAGCGCCTGATCCGAGAAGAAAAAGACGCAAACTATCAAGCCACTCGCGACATTGGTAAGCTGGGTATTGAAAAATACTACGAAGACCTCTTACACGGTACAGCCGGATATCAAGAAGTCGAGGTAAACAGCCGCGGCCGAGTAATTCGTACGTTAAAGTACGTTCCACCTGTACCCGGAAAAGACATCGTTTTAAACCTTGATATCAACTTGCAGCTGTACGTACACCAATTATTGGATGGCCGCAGAGGCAGTGCTGTAGTGATCGATCCTAGAGACAACGGTGTACTGGCTATGGTTTCAAGTCCTAGCTACGATCCTAACTCGTTCGTGCACGGAATCTCAGGTAAAGACTATCGTGCCCTTTTGAACGATAAAAACCGTCCTTTGGTCAACCGCACTACACTTGGCATTTACCCTCCGGCCTCTACCATCAAACCATTTATGGCGGTAGCCGCGCTGCAAGAAGGTGTCGTCACACCTAACACCACACGAAATGACCCTGGTTATTGGCGCATACCAAACTCCAACACACGCCCGTTTCGTGACTGGTTGCGTTGGGGGCACGGGCGCGTCGATATCATTAAGTCGATCGAAGAGTCTGTTGATACCTTCTACTATCAAATCGCTTATGACATGGGTATTGACCGTATTTCGAATTGGATGATGATGTTCGGTTTTGGTGATTACACTGGCATTGATATCTACGAAGAAAGTAAGGCGAATATGCCGACTCGTGACTGGAAAATGTCTCGCCATAAAACCCCATGGTATAAAGGTGATACGATCCCTGTGGGTATCGGCCAAGGATATTGGACAGCAACACCAATGCAAATCGCCAAAGCAACCTCCGTATTAGTAAACGAGGGAGAAGTGATCGCACCTCACTTGCTCAAAGCGACGATAGAAAATGGTAACGACTTCGAAGAGCAGCAAACGACAGAATACGTGACTTACCCACCAATCAAGAATGTGCCTAAAAAGTACTGGGATATGGCGAAAGAAGGCATGCGTCGGGTAAACCATGGCACGCGCGGAACAGCTCGCCGCTCATTCTACAAAATGAATTATGAAACAGCGGGTAAATCAGGTACTGCACAGGTCTTCGGTCTGGGTGAAAACGAAGAGTACAACGCCGATGAGATCGCCGAGCACTTACGTGACCATGCGTTATTTACTGGCTTTGCACCATTTGATGATCCTAAAGTGGTCGTCACTGTAGTACTAGAAAATGCCGGTGGTGGTTCTAGTAACGGTGCCCCAGTAGTAAGGAAAATTTTTGACCGAGTCGTTCTTGGTCCAGAAGAAATTGAGCCTGAAAACAATGCGAAGAAAGAGGTAAAACAGTAATGAAGATGGATCCCTCTACAGGTAAAAATCGCGCCCTGTTTGAACGCTTCCATATCGACTTACCACTCCTACTTGGCATACTGGCCCTGATGGGGTTTGGCCTGGTGATCATGTACAGCGCCAGTGGCCAAAGTTTACTGATGATGGATCGCCAAGCCATGCGAATGGTGCTTTCACTCGTTGTGATGCTCGTCCTTGCACAGCTTTCTCCACGAACTTACGAAAGCTTGGCACCTTTGATGTTCGTTGGTGGCGTTATACTGCTTTTCGGCGTGCTGTTTTTCGGTGAAGCATCGAAAGGCGCGCAGCGTTGGCTTAACCTCGGTTTTGTGCGCTTTCAACCGTCAGAGCTATTGAAGCTCGCAGTGCCATTAATGGTGGCTCGCTATGTCGGTAGACAGCCCCTTCCACCAACGCTAAAAACACTCATTGTTGCACTGATTATGGTCTGCTTACCAACCATTCTCATTGCAAAGCAGCCTGACTTAGGTACCTCGATCCTGATCGCCGCTTCCGGTATTTTTGTTATCTTCCTCGCCGGCATTAGCTGGAAAATCATCGCTGGTGCTGCGATTGCATTAGGTGGTTTCATTCCAATTCTGTGGTTTTTCTTGATGCGAGAGTATCAAAAAGTGCGAGTTCGTACTCTATTTAACCCGGAATCTGATCCGCTAGGAGCGGGCTACCACATTATTCAGAGTAAAATTGCGATTGGCTCCGGTGGTATTTCCGGCAAAGGTTGGTTGCAAGGTACGCAGTCACAACTAGAATTTCTTCCAGAACGACACACTGACTTTATCTTTGCAGTAATTGCTGAAGAATGGGGTATGATTGGCTTCCTTTGCCTTTTAGCCATCTATCTATTTATTATTGGACGAGGTTTATATCTCGCCAGCCAAGCGCAAACCGCATTTGGACGAATGATGGCAGGCAGTATTGTACTCAGCTTCTTCGTGTATATTTTTGTAAATATTGGCATGGTAAGTGGCATCCTACCTGTAGTAGGTGTACCGTTGCCACTCATCAGTTATGGCGGCACATCAATGGTAACCTTGATGGCTGGTTTTGGTATTCTGATGTCGATTCATACGCACCGAAAAGCATTCTCTAAGGCGACCTAGACATGCAAAAACGCGCTTTATATTCCTTGGTTTTCTCTGCTCTTATTTTGGCAGGCTGTTCATCAACTAGCCAAAAAGAACAAGAAGGCCGTTACGAACTCGAATCCGATGTTGCACCGGATACACCGCTTTCAGTCGAACACATCGAGGATGCGCATCCTAAATATGAACCGTACAGCCTAGGTGGGAACAAAGATTACCACTTGCGAGGCAAAGACTACAAAATAGTTCGCAATGCGAAAGGCTTTAAAGAAAAAGGCCGCGCATCTTGGTATGGGAAAAAATTCCAAGGTCATTTGACTTCTAATGGCGAAATCTATGACATGTACTCAATGACGGCAGCGCATAAAACGCTACCGTTACCAAGTTACGTAAAAGTTACCAATACTGACAACGGCAAAACCACCATAGTACGAGTTAATGACCGAGGTCCTTTTCACGATGGCCGTATCATTGATTTAAGCTATGCCGCCGCGCACAAGTTAGATGTCATAAAAACAGGCACCGCGAACGTGGAAATTGAAGTGATCAGTATCAATCAGCCCACGGACAAAAAGTCATTAGAAGCGCACCCTAGGTACGTTATTCAAGTGGCATCATCAAAAAATGAAGAACGCGCGCGAACTTTAGGTACCGAGCTTGGTCAAAAATTGGATACAGAAACTTTCCTAGAGAGTGCGAAAGAGTCTTATCGCTTGTTGTTAGGGCCATTTACTGACTATTCCCTGACGCAAGCCACATTAGATAAAGTAAAGTTGCTCGGCTATTCGTCTGCATTTATTAAAAAACACAACACTGCCAAATGACCTCGTGTCATGAATTTCTCTTTGATCCCCCTCTTACATAACTAGGGATTCTGATAAGATGTCTGCAGTTAACCCAAAAATTTGAATTACCATGAATAAAAATAAGTTTGTGAAATCTATTCTCGTTTCTTCGGTTGCCCTTTCTGCAACTTTCGCTCAATCTGCTCTTGCATCACCTATCGTTGTTCCAGATGCCCCTCAAATCGCGGCGAAGGGCTACGTGCTGATGGATTACCATTCAGGTAAAGTACTGGCAGAGAAAGAGATGAACACAAAATTGTCTCCAGCTAGTCTGACTAAGATGATGACCAGCTATGTAATCGGCCAAGAGCTAGCGCGTGGTAATATCTCAGAAGATGATGATGTCACCATCAGTAAAAATGCGTGGGCGAAAAACTTCCCTGATTCATCAAAGATGTTCATTGAAGTAGGCACAACAGTTAAAGTACGTGACCTGAACCGAGGTATCATCGTCCAGTCAGGTAACGATGCCTGTGTTGCGATGGCAGAACATATTGCAGGTTCAGAAGATGCATTTGTTGACCTAATGAACGCTTGGGCCAACACATTGGGTATGACTAACTCGCACTTTGCCAACGTTCATGGCTTAGATAACGCAGAATTGTACTCAACACCATACGACATGGCACTGCTAGGTAAAGCACTTATCCGTGACGTACCAAATGAGTACCGAGTGTACTCAGAGAAGAAATTTACTTACAACGGCATCACCCAATACAACCGTAACGGTCTACTTTGGGATAAGAGCATGAACGTTGACGGCATCAAAACGGGTCACACAAGTAATGCGGGTTACAGCCTAGTAAGTTCAGCAACTGAAGGTCAAATGCGCTTGGTTGCGGTCGTTATGGGTACTAAAGATGCCAATGCTCGTAAGTCAGAAAGCAAAAAGCTGCTAAGCTACGGCTTCCGTTTCTTCGAAACAGTGGCACCGCACAAAGCAGGTGAAACGTTCGTAGAAGAAAAAGTGTGGATGGGTAACAAAGACACCGTAGCACTGGGTCTTGACCAAGATACTTACGTAACACTACCGCGTGGTGAAGCGAAAAACCTAAAAGCAAGCTTCGTCCTTGAAAAAGAGCTAGAAGCCCCAATTAATAAAGGTGATGTAGTTGGTAAGCTATACTATCAGATCGATGGTGAAGATATTGCCGAGTACCCACTAATGGCACTAGAAACCGTAGAGCAAGGTAGTCTATTTAGCCGCATGTGGGATTACATCGTATTGTTATTCAAGAGCTTCTTCTAAAAAGAACGTTAGAGTAGCAAACTTATTCGCAAAGCCGCCTGAATGGGCGGCTTTTTAAGTTTGAGCTCCTCGTCTTGAGTTCCCCCTAATTTGACTGTACTATTTCGCACCGCAACGAATATCTACTGGAGTTATCGATATGCTAACCATCAACTCTGATGCAAAATTAAAAGACCTGCTTGAGTTCCCTTGTTCATTTACTTACAAGGTAATGGGTCATGCAAAGCCTGAACTTCCAGAGCTTGTTCTTGAAGTTATTCAGCGCCATGCTCCAGGTGACTACAGCCCGACCGTTAAACCAAGTGCTAAGGGCAACTACCACTCTGTGTCAATCAACATTACTGCAACCTCTATCGAGCAGGTTGAGACACTGTACAAAGAG